>JANOYI010000131.1:0-5442 GCA_031428795.1 Ilumatobacteraceae bacterium
CGAACGAACACGTCGACGAAATCAACCACACAATCCACCAAGTCCGTGCCCGGTCTGAGGACACCGACACCACCAGGTTCACGTCGATCGCCGACGGTCCGGTTGCGGTGGGGGACATCGTCGCCACCCGCCGCAACGAGCGCCACCTGCACACCACCAGTGGTGACATTGTCCGCAACCGCGAGCTGTGGACCGTCACCGCGATCAACGACGACGGTGATCTGACGGTCACCGACCTCACGGGGACCAGCACGGTGACACTGCCGGCCGAGTATGCGATGGAGCATGTGCGGCTCGGGTACGCGGCCACCGAGTACGGGACACAGTCCGCGACCGAGACCGCGTCGATCACTTTGGCCAGTACTGCGACGACTGGTCGCGGCCTGTATGTGGCGATGACCCGCGGGCGCGACGACAACCGTGTGTACGTCGTTACCGACACCCACGAGATGAGCGAGGCACGCGACGTTCTGGAGGGGATCGTCGCCTCCGATCGTGCCGATATCCCGGCGGTGGTGCAACGCCGCCAGCTCGCCCAACAGGACCGCCGCCCACCATGCCCCCAACCGCGCTGCCAGATCCCCGGCTGGTTCCACGATCTGCGCGCCGACGCTGGAGACAACTATCGCCAGGCACGAGAGGCGCTCGACGACTCGATGACGAAGAGGGCCCGACTCGTCGAGATCGTCGACGGCGCAGCGCGACGGATCGCGGATGCGAACACGATGTGCGCACCCTTTGATGCTGCACTCGACGCGTCCAGTGATGCGGTGAAGCAGGCCGAGGCGGCTCAGCGCGCCGCGCAACAACGACTCGACCAATCCGGGCTCCGCCAGCGACGCCAAGCACGCAGCGAACTCGCCGCCGCCAACGAGACCGTCACCGAAACGCGCGAGCTACTGGCCGACGCACGTGTGCAGGCTCGCGAGCCCCACGCCCGACGAAACATCGCCCGCCAACAAATCGAGACCGCCCGCAACATGTTGAGGAACCACGACATCCTCACCAACTGGAACTACCTCCCCGAACACCTCTCAGCCGCCGAAGCCCACGTCGACGCCCTGGTCACCTGGCACGACTGGGCCACCGGTAAACCAGTCACACAGGACCGTCTCTTCGACACAGTCACGACGTTGCACGACATCGCCGCACACGAACCCGACAACGGCACCCGACAACTCGCCAACGTCATCCACGAATGGGCCGAACAGCACGGCGTCGAGCTCTCCCGGCCAGTCGTGCAACAGCACAGAACAATCGAAACCGGCATCGAGATCGACCTGTAGAGCGCCGGCCTCACTCGATCACCGGAATATCTACGGATCTGGCGTAGGAGCCGCCGGCCCGCACCGACACGATCACCGGAATAACCGGAGTACGACCGGGCGATTACCGGAATAACCACAGTTACGCGCCCACCCGCTCAGGCGGGCGCATCTCTCGTCTGATCCGTCGGGGTCAGTTTCTTGTGCGCTGTGTCGGTCCGAGCGTGGCGCACCATCACAACACCGATCGCCGTTCCCGCTACGGCGCCGACGATGTTGGCGACGAGGTCGCTGACATCGGCAACACCCAGACGTGTCCATCTCTGAACCACCTCGATCACGAGCGAGAAGGCGGAGAGCGACACGACAGCGATCCACGCCCGACGAGTGGTCAGCGTGAGGAGACACCCGGCCGGGATGAAGAGCACTGCGTTCAGGACCCACGTACGGTCGGGCTCGAGAACGTGCGCCCAACTGGCACCGTCAAAGAGCCAGCTGAGCACGAAGTCTCCTCGTCCCCAGCTCGTCAGCTTCAGCATTCGTCCGCCGATCGTGACTGCGATGATGGCCCCGATGGATGCGATCGTCAGCGTGAGGAGCAACCAGGGACGTGCGGACTTGCGCGCCAACACCAACCCGAGCGTCGGCGCGACGACGAGGAATGGCAGGAACGCGAGGAGTGTGTACTCGTCGATCGTCTGAGTCACGATTGGGCACGGTAGCCGGTGGGCCTCGCACCAAGCCCGGACGGGCCGTCCGTTCGCGCCCTATCGGCAGCTCTGCACGTCGCTTACCTGATTGCTCAAACGCGATGACGGCGATCCAAGCGACTGCCCAAAGACCAACCGGGCCGAGGTAGTAGCGCTTGTCGTGACGACTTTCGCTGGCCTGCCATGGCCATGCGCCGAAAACGAGTCGAACCATCAGCAGACCGATCACGGCAAAGATCGTCATCCAAACCATTCCGTCGGAGCGGAGTTCCAGTGCGGTCACAAGCCGACCCTAATGCCCGATGCGGCGCCGCTTGTCCAGCGAGCAAAGCGGCAGATATGGCGCGGCGGACTTCGCCGAGCGCATCACCCTGCGGGTGGCTTGAAGGTGGGCGGCTTCATCACGAATCGTGGCGCGGGTTCAGCTCGCCTCTGCCATCTCGACGTCCCGTCAGCTAGGACTCGTCCCGCACCGAGCAGCTCACCGTGGACGCTTACGAGCGCCGCGGCATTCGTCCCTGAACCCTGGAAGAACCAACCGCTGCCAGTTGACATTTCGCGAACAATCGGCAATCTGAGGACAGCGAACGGCACGTCGGACACCGACTCCGGGTTGAACATTGCGTAGTTACAACCGTCGGGAGAGCGGCACCACCCTTCATATCGCACGTGCATTCCTGGCTCGCTTGCCACGACCCTTCGGGCCTTCATCGATCGGTACGCGCCAACGCCGTAGACCCCTGCGAGGCTCGCCGACCCTGCGGCCACCATCAAACTGAGACCGCCCGGCAGGGCTACCAGCGCAGCGACCATAGCGGTCGACATGAGTAGGCAAATCGCAATTCGCATCCTGGAGAGCCGCCGTAAAGTCGTCAGAACAGCGGCACGAACGTGTTCGGAAGCTGTGTCCGCCGCGTCCGTCACCTGGCGCATAGTGCTCGATCCGGCGACGTTCGTCCAGTGACCTATCGGCAGCTCTGCGCTACACCTTCTCGCTGACAGCTACGGGCTGAAGGTGGGCGATGCCGCTAACAGCTGCCATGTAGGCGGCCCGGTCGAACACGTACTCTCGGTCGTCCGGGTCTTGCGTGCCGATCCTGAAGTGCGACCAGCGGACGGTTGTGGCCTCGACCGTGATGTCGGCCTGAACTCCGCAGCACCCGACGACATCACATCCGCCGTCGATGATCGCCCAATGCCCGTCGTCGCCGTAGTTCGGTGATCCGCCCCAGTGCCTCGCGAAGGGTTCGACATAGTGCGCGGGCAGCCCTGCGAAACCGTCGTGGTCGAGGAGGTTCTTGACGGTCGTACCATCGATGACCGGAACGATCATGTCGATCCGTTCCGGCTGCCGGGCTCTCCAGCGGTTCTGGAGGTTGCGCCTGAATGTCAGCGTGTAGTCCCAGCGCTGGAATGTCAGTTCGTTCACCGCCTCATCCTGCCTCCCGCCGTCGCAGAAGAGCCAGTGGTTTGCGGCGCTGTGCCCCATGCAGATCGGCAGATACGGCGCAACTTGAGCAGAACATCGTTATGCCCGATGGCCTCTTCTAGTCGGGATTCCAGGGGAGCACCGCGGTTCCTTTGAATCTTCGAGTACAACGACGTGGGCTGTCATCAGACCGCGCACCCCGCAACTACGGTTGCCGCTGACACAGCGCAAGGGACGGGGACCATGGCCGAGGACATCAAGACCAACACATCGAAGAAGGACGCCGAGCGCCGGAACGATCCGCCGCCAGAGCCACGGGACCGCCCGACCTCGCCGCCCGAGCGCAGAGGCTGACGTGGCCGAGGACATCCCGACCCGCCGCACAATGAAGCGGACGGGCACGACGGGTTCGGCGGCGGCAAAGAAGGCACCCGCCAAGAAGGCGGCACCATCGAAGAAGGCCTCGACCTCCGCCAAGAAGGCGGCACCATCGAAGAAGGCGGCACCATCGAAGAAGGCGGCACCATCGAAGAAGGCGGCACCATCGAAGAAGGCCTCGGCCTCTGCCAAGAAGGCAGCCCCGAAGGCGTCCAAGAAGTCCGCAGTGAAGTCGAAGAAGTGACCCAGTGAGCCACCCATACCGGGACTTGATCGAGCGGGACGCGAAGCGAGCCGAGGACGACCTCGCTGCCTTCCGCGCTCGCGCTCTGACGGTCGTCACCACCTCGGCCGGTGTCGTGACATTGCTAACCGGCCTAACGGCGTTCTCGGCCAGCAAGTCCGAGGAGGAGGCCGGGCTGCCTCGTGCCGGTGTCTGGTTCGTCGGGTTCGCTCTCGGGTTCTTCCTCATCTCTGCCGTGCTCGCTTTGCTGGCCCAGCGGGCAGGGGAGGTGAAGACAGCGGACAAGGGAGCGCTCGTTGCTCGCACGGTGCACGCGCAGTGGTACGAGAAGACCGAAGACGGTGAACCGGACACCGACGATCAAGAGCGTGTCGCAGCGAAGCTCACGGCTGAGTACGCGGAGACGGTGCACGGTCTCGCCCAGGACGTAGCGAAGAAGACGAACCTGGCGATCGCCGCGCAGATCGTCGCCCTCGCACTCGCCTCGATCGCGGCCCTGATCTTCCTCGTTCAGACCTGAGCGTCACGGGCGGCGCGCGGCCACCCGCGCGGACCCTACGGGACTTAGGGATTCTGAAGCGCAGATTGCCCGATCCCGGCCGCCTTGTCCAGCGAGCTAATCCGCAGCTATGCGTGGCGGGTCCAGGGCGGCGTGGTCGCTGCGAGGCGTTGGGCGACCAGCGTCACTCTCTCCGCGGCCTCGACACGCTCGGCGCCAACGGAGACCTCCCAGCTCTCAAGAGCGAAGAACAGCTCAAGCAGGTCGCCACTTAACGGCTCGTCCTCGCATAGACCGCTCAGCGAGCGATTGAAGGCGTACGCAAACGTTAGGAGGTCGATCTCCCCCGAAAGCAGTTGCCGTGCGGCCACGGCGATCTTGCGTTCTGCCTCAGCCGGTTCCACGAACGAACTGTACGTGGACAAGACCTCAGCTATCGGCAGTTCGGCGCTATCGAAAAAACGTGTCGGATGTTGAAGGCTCGGAGTTGACGCTATTGATGGCTGCCAGTCGAGTCTTGGCATCGGCTTTAGTCGGGGCCTCAGCAATGCGAACGAACTCAGCGTCCCAACCGTGGAATCGGACCTCGACCACCCACCACGACGCGTCAGCTTGATCAATCATCCGAAGGACTGGAAGTGCCAGCCAGTCTCCAATCATCGCAACCGGAAGGGTCACGACGCGCACGGCGTATGCGATCACCACTCCCAACAGCGAGCTGCCGTCAGCGAGGAAAACTCGTCCCGTCGCCATCCGGTGCAAACGGAACTGGAACCGAGCAGCGGGCGACAAGAAGCGGCCATGGCGAATGAGCCGAAGGGGCTGCTTTGGAGAGTCCCGCACGAGCGCATAGTGCCCGACCTGGAAGGCGTTGTCCAGCACACCTATCGGCAGCTATGGCTCGGCGTCAGCGCCGA
>JANOYI010000132.1:0-9602 GCA_031428795.1 Ilumatobacteraceae bacterium
GGTCAGTGGCGCCGATCGCTTCGGCAGCGCTGAGAGCAATATCACCGCTCGTCTGCCGCTGGCAGTTCGCCCGTCCGCACCGCGCTTCGCGAACTTCGGCGACGCCTTCGAGTTGCCAGTCGTGCTGCAGAACCAGAGCGACGCACCGCTCGAAGTGGACGTTGTACTGGAGACCTCCAACCTCACGCTTGCCGGCCCTTCGGGCATGCGGGTGACGGTGCCCGCCAACGATCGCGTCGAAGTCCGCTTCCCAGTCGCGACCGCGAAGGTCGGTACCGCCGGCTTCCGGGTGACGGCAGTCAGCGGAGATCTCGCGGACTCGGCGACGGTCGAGCTGCCCGTCTACACGCCAGCAACCGCGGAGGCCTTCGCAACCTATGGCGTCATCGACGAGGGTGCGGTGAATCAACCCTTGCTCGCCCCGACCGATGTGATCCGCGACTTCGGTGGTTTGGAAGTCTCCACATCTAGTACGTCGCTTCAGGCGCTGACCGACGCCGTCCTGTACCTCCAGGAATACGAATACAACAGCACCGACGCGTATGCCTCGCGCATCATCGCGATCGCTGCGCTTGCTGACGTGCTCGAAGCGTTTGAGGCCGACGGAATGCCGACGAAGTCGGAGATCGCATCGACGATGAAGTCAGACATAGCCGCCATGGTGGCACTGCAGAACGATGACGGGGGCTTCCCCTACTGGCGTCGATACGACGACGTCGACCCGTTCATCACCGTGCAGGCGACGCACGCTCTGCAACTGGCGAAGGAGGCCGGGTACACCGTCCCGTCATCTTCACTCGACCTGGCGCTCGGATACATCCGCGACATCGAGTCGCACTTCCCCACCTACTACGGCCCGCAGGAGAAGGTTGCAGTCAGCTCGTACGCACTCTGGGTCCGGGCACTTGCCGGCGACCGAGATTCGACCAAGGCGGAGAACCTTTACGAGGACAACCGTGACGATCTCGCCGTTGATGCAATGGCCTGGTTGTGGACTGTTGTCCAGAACATCAGCGTGCGCAACGAGATCGAGCGCACGCTGAACAACCGTGCGGTCGAGACAGCGGGTGCGGCCAACTTCACCACCGTTTACGGTGATAGCTCGTACCTGATCATGCAGAGCGACCGCCGCTCCGACGGCATCGTGTTGGACGCGTTGATCGCCAATTCGCCGGACAGCGATCTGATTCCGAAGGTTGTCGCCGGGCTGCTGGCCAACCAGGTGAAGGGTCGCTGGAACAACGTGCAGGAGAACGCGTTCATCCTGTTGGCACTGAAGTCCTACTTCGACACGTTCGAGGCGCAGAGCCCCGACTTCGTTGCCCGGGTGTGGCTGGGCGACCAGTTCGCGGGCGACCACACCTTCCAGGGTCGCGAGACCGATCGCGCCACCATCACCATCCCGACCGGTGCACTCATCGACGCAGGTGACAGCGACCTGGTGTTGGCGAAGGACGGCAGCGGCCGCCTCTATTACCGCATCGGTCTGCGCTACGCGCCATCCGACCTGCAGCTGGATGCGCTCGATCGCGGCTTCGTGGTCGACCGGGTGTACGAGGGCGTCGACGACCCGGCCGATGTGTCACGCGACGCGGACGGTACGTGGCGCGTGAAGGCAGGCGCCCGAGTGCGGGTGACGTTGACGATGGTTGCGGAGAGCCAGCGCACACACGTCGCGCTCGTCGATCCGCTACCGGCCGGGCTGGAGAGCCTGAACCCTGCGCTGGCGGTCACCCAGGTGGCGCCGGTCGAGACGTCCGGCGAGGACTTCGCCGGTGAAGCGAGATCCGTTGCGTGCTGTGATGGCTGGTGGGGCCGTTGGTATGCGCACGAGCAGCTGCGCGACGACCGGACTGAAGCGTTCACGACGCTGCTGCCAGCTGGCACGTACACCTACTCGTACTTCGCCCGTGCCACCACGCCCGGCTCGTTCGTGGTGCCGCCCACCCGGGCGGAGGAGATGTACGCACCGGAGACCTTCGGTCGCACCGCCACCGACAAGATGATCATCGAGTAGTTCTGCCGTTGCCGTTGCCGTTGCCGTTGCCGTTGGGTGTTGGGTGCCGGAGTACGGTGGCTGTGTGAATTGGGATGAACTGGTGCAGGGAGTGGAGCTGCCGTTCCACCCGGATCTGAAGGTACCGGCGCTCACCGAGGTGCGACTCGCGCTGCCACAGACCGAGCCGATCGCGGACGTTGAGGCCAGCGCGCACGCCGACGTGGTTGCGCGACTCGCCGGGTCGGTGACGCGGGGCATGACGGTCGCCGTTGGCGGTGGTAGCCGCGGGCTCACCGACCGCGTGGCGCTGTTGCGCGGCACCATCAGCGGGCTACGTGCTCTGGGCGCCGAGCCTTTTGTCGTACCTGCGATGGGCAGTCACGGTGGCGCCAAATCCGCGGGCCAACGCACGGTGCTGGAGAGTCTGGGCATGACCGAGGATGCCATCGGCGCTGAGATTCGAGCGACGATGGAAACCGTGGAAGTTGCTCGCACCGCGGACGGCATGCCGTTGTACCTCGATCGTCACGCGGCTGGCGCCGACCGCATCTTCCCGGTGAATCGCATCAAGCCGCACACCTGCTTCAAGGGTCCTATCGAATCCGGCTGCACGAAGATGGCGGTGGTCGGTTTCGGCAAGCAGCCGGGCGCCGCCCAGATCCACGCGTGTGGTCCGGAAGACATGCGCAATCGCATTCTCAACGGCATCGCCGCGCTGCGCGCCAGCGGTCGCCTGCTAGGCGGTGTGGGCACCGTCGAGTCCGCGAGTGGTGAGGTGGTGCGCGTCCGTGCGCTCACCGCCGACGAGGTTGGCGGCCCCGCCGAGATCGAGCTCACGGACTTTGCTCGCACTCTTGTGCCCGCGCTGCCGTTTCCGCAGGTCGACGTGTTGATCATCGACAAGGGTGGCAAGGACATCAGTGGCACCACGATGGACCCCAACGTGACGGGTCGCTTTTGGGTGCATGGCTTGGCCGACCTCGCCGAGCCCGATGTCAGCACCATCGTGCTGCTCGACCTCACTGCGGTCTCCGGCGGCAACGCGCTTGGCATTGGTTTCGCCGACTTCATTCCGCTGCCGCTGGCGCAGCAGATCGACTGGCAAAAGACGTACGTCAACTGCTTCACGGCGGGCATTGCCGGCGTCCGTCGCAGTCGCATGCCGATGGTGCTACCCACCGAGGATGACTGCGTGAAAGCCGCGCTCAGCATGTGTGGTCGGGCGTTCGACCAGCCCAAGCGAGTCGTGCGAATTGAGAGCACCCTGCACATGACGCGCTGCTGGGTCAGCGATGCACTTCTGCAGGAGCTTCCCGCAGGTGCCGAGATCGTTGACTGACGCTCGGTGAGCAGCCTGCTGGTAGCCGCCCTGCGCGATGTCGTTGGCGCAGATCATGTGCTGGTCGACGCCGACCTGCGCGCCACCTACGAGACCGACTGGCTCCGTCAGTGGACTGGCACGACCCCGGCCGTGGTGCGGCCCGGGTCGGTGGAGGAAGTGGCCGCGGTGCTGGGCGTGTGCGCTGCGGCTGGAGTGGCGGTGGTGGCCCAGGGTGGCAACACAGGATTGGTTGGCGGCAGCGTGCCGCGCGATGGCGCCGTGTTGCTTTCGATGCAGCGGTTCACAGCCCTCGGTCCCATCGATGTGCTGTCGCGGCAGGTGACTGCCGGAGCCGGCGTGACCATCGAGCAACTGCAGCTTCATGCGCGCGCTGCGGATCTGGACTTCGCCGTCGACTGGGGTGCTCGGGCAACCGCGACTGTCGGTGGGGCGGTCAATACCAACGCCGGTGGGTCGCGCGTGGTGCGCTTTGGCACGATGCGTGCGCAGGTGATGGGTGTGCAGGCAGTGTTCGCCGATGGGTCAGTCGTGACCCAGTTGGAAGGGCTCCCGAAGGAAACAGCCGGGCCGCACCTGCCCAGCCTGCTGGTAGGCAGCGAGGGCACGCTGGCAGTAGTGACCGCCGCTCGGGTGAAGTTGGTGCCCTGGTATCGAGCGACGGCTGCCGCGCTGATCGCGTGCGATTCGCTTGTCGACGCGGTGTCGCTGCTGCCGCGATTGCGTGAGTTGCCCAGCCTTGACGCGGTCGAGTTGATCATGCCCGAAGCGCTGAGGATTGCGTGCAGCTACCTGTCGGCGAAACCCCCACTGGACCCTGCGTCGACCGGCGCATTTGTGATGGTCGACTGCGCGGGGCACCACGACCCGACTGACGAGTTGGCAGCGCTGCTCCAGCACGAGCGCGGAGTGCTGGCCGTGGGTGCTCAACGCGAACTGCTGTACCGAATTCGAGACCACATCACTATCGCAATCGGTGCTCGCGGCGTGCCGTTGAAGCTCGACGTGGCGGTCCCTGTCCAGCACCTTGACCGGCTCGTTCGGCGCGTGCGGTCAGCGGTTCCGCATGGGGCCGAGCTGGTGATCTTCGGGCACCTTGCGGAGGGCAATTTGCACGTCAACGTTCTCGGCGCGGGCGAGTCTACGGTCGCGTTGCGCGAACACGTGCTGACTGCGGCGATCGACCTCGGTGGCACCATCAGCGCTGAGCATGGCATCGGCGTGGCAAAGGCCGACTGGCTGGAACGGCTGAAAGGCCCGGCGGCGTACGCAGCACTGCGTGCCGTCAAGCAAGCGCTCGACCCCACCAACATGCTCAACCCCGGCGTCCTTTTCCCCAGGTAGTCGGTTACGGGGTGCGGCGGGCTTCGGCGGCGTCGAGTTGGGCTCGAGTGAGCAATGCGTGCAGCGTGAGGCCCTCGGCGGTGAGGGCTGCGGCTTTGTCGGGGCTGCGGTCGATGACACAGACGACGTGATCAACGATGGCGCCCAACGAACGCAGGTCGTTTGTGCTGATGACCACCTGGCCGCCGGTGGTGATGACGTCTTCGATGACGGTGACTCGCTTGCCCGCAATCTCGGCCCCTTCGGCAAGGCGGGCGGTGCCGTACTTCTTCGCTTCCTTACGCACGAAGGCCGCCGGTAGCCCGGTGTGCAACGACAGCGCGGTTGCGATGGGAATGCCGCCCATCTCAAGCCCGGCCAACACCTCTGTGCCTTCGGGAATCAGTGGTGCCAATGCCTCGGCGATTTGCGCCAGCAGCGCTGGCTGTGCCTCGAAGCGGTACTTGTCGAAGTACTCGGTGGCGATCTGACCGGACCGCAGCGTGAAGGTGCCGGTGAGGCGAGCAATGGTGTTGATCTGGTCGGCCAAGCCGTCGAGCGAAGACATATCGCTCAGTCTTGCCCTTGACGTCGCGGCTGCCGTGCGTCGCGCATCAAAACCTCTTGCGCAACCGTTGCCACGTGTGTGCCGTCGGTGCTGAACACATGGCCGATACCGAGGCCGCGGGCGCCGGTGAACGCATGGCAACTGAAGTCGTAGAGGTGCCATTGGTCGGCGCGCACTGGACGGTGGAACCAAATCGTGTGGTCAAGGCTGGCGGTGAATGTGATGCCCTGCCCCTGTGCGTCACGAAAGTCGGGGTGCGCGGCGCGCACAGTGTCGGAAGGCATGTCGTCGCTCATGTAGGCGAGCCAGCACCGGTGCAGCAGTTGGTTGTCGATGGCGCTGCCGTCAAGCGCTGTGGTCACTCGCATCCACGCCGCGCTGCGGCCAGCGCCGGTGCTGGCGGGTGAGGGCAGATGGTCGCGGGGTACCGAGCGGCGATCGAACGCAACTGCCCACGCGTCGCTGGCCAAGTCGTCCGGGCCAGGCATGGCGCCGTCCATCGGCACGGTCTGCACGTCGGCGGTGTCTTCCGGCAAATGAAACGATGCCTCCAAGTTGAGGATGGCGCCGATGGCCTGACGGGCGACGACGCGCCGAGTGGAGAAACTTCGACCGTTGCGAATGCGATCGACCTCAAATCGGATCGGTTCTGTGTGGTCACCACGACGAATGAAGTAGGCGCGCAGCGAATGAACTTCCTGCTCGGCATCAACAGTAAGAGCGGCAGCGCGTAACGCCTGCGCCACGATCTGTCCACCAAACAAGCCACCCCACGGATATTGCGGCCCAATTCCGACAAAAGTGTCGGGTCCATGAGGTTCGAGTTCAAAGAGCTTGCTGAGTTCCATCGACCGGTCTTTCCAGAAAGGTTGAGACTAGTTGGCGTTGTAACTAGGCTGAAATCCATGGCGAAACGTGGTCCGAAAAGTCCAATGTCCGATTCACACAAAGCAGCCCTGGCGACAGGTCGCACCG
This sequence comes from Ilumatobacteraceae bacterium, assembly GCA_031428795.1. GTDB lineage: Bacteria > Actinomycetota > Acidimicrobiia > Acidimicrobiales > Ilumatobacteraceae > UBA668. The sequence continues at coordinate 6,205 of JANOYI010000132.1, forward strand.
AAGGCAAAGTCGTCCGCGACTATCTCGAAGCGTTGCGTGCCAACAAGCCGGTTCGTGGCCGCAAACGCACTCCCGATTCGATTGCCAAGCGGCTGGCAGCTATTGACAGCGAAATCGGCGGCGCAGATGCAGTGAAAGAATTGCGCCTGGTTCAGGAGCGTATTGACCTGCAAGCCGAGCTGGCCACCATGGGCACAACGGTCGATATGGGCGCGCTCGAGGCCGAGTTCATCAAGGTTGCCAAGGCCTACGGAGAGCGAACCGGTGTCTCACATGCGGCGTGGCGTGCGGTGGGCATCAACCCCGCAGTGCTCAAGGCCGCCGGCATCGCTCGCGGCGTCTAAAGCCCGACGGCCAGTCCGTCCAATACGTCGACACCGCGGCCAGCGTGCTGCACAGACCGACGGAGGTCGAACGCGTCATCCAGTACAGATGTTGACACGGTGACTCTTGGGTCGGTGTCGAGCAGTTCCCGGAATGAGCGGCTCTCATCCCATGCGCGTCCGGCGTTCTCTTGCACGATGCGATAGGCCTCGTCGCGAGTGAGCCCGGCCTGCACCAGACCCAGCAGCACGGGCTGGCTGAACACCAGGCCAAAGCTGGCGTCGAGGTTGGCTTGCATGCGGTCGGGGAAGACCTGCAAGCCCTGCAGTAGTCGGTTCATGCGGCGCATCACGTAGTAAGCAAGCAGCGCGCTGTCGGGCAGAACTATGCGCTCGACGGAGCTATGCGAGATATCGCGTTCGTGCCACAAGGCCACGTCTTGCAAGCCGGCCTGCAGGTTGCCGCGCAGTACACGGGACAACCCGCTGATGGTCTCGGCGGCAATCGGGTTGCGCTTGTGCGGCATTGCGCTGGAACCCTTTTGGCCCGGCTTGAAACCCTCCTGCACCTCGCGCACTTCGGTGCGTTGTAGATGGCGCAGCTCGACGGCGATCAGCTCCATCGTTGCGCCGACGGTGGCGCAGGCATAAAGGAATTCGGCGTGGCGGTCGCGGGCAATGACCTGCGTGGCGGGCACGGCCTTCAGCCCGAGCGCATCGGCGACGTGCCGCTCGATCGACGGGTCGATATTGCTGTAGGTGCCAACGGCGCCGCTGAGCTTGCAGACCGCGACGGAGTCGCGCGCGGCTCGGAGCCGGGTGCGGTCGCGGTCGACCTGCAGCGCCCACAGTGCGATCTTGGCGCCGAACGTGGTGGGCTCGGCGTGGATGCCATGCGTGCGGCCGATCATGACGGTCTCTCGATGCTCGCGAGCCATGCTCACGAGCGTGCGCAGCAGCTCGTTGGCGGCGGCGAGCAGTTGGTCGCACGCATCGCGCATCATCCAACACCACGCCGTATCAACAACGTCGCTACTGGTCAGGCCGTAGTGAATCCATGCTCCTGCGGGCGCGCCGATGGCGGCCTGCACGACGTCAACGAACGCGGCGACGTCGTGGTCGGTGACGGCTTCGCGGTCGCTGACCGCTTGCACGAACGCATCGTCAACGATGGGCGCGTTGGCCCGACACACGACGGCGTCGGCCGCGGGAACAACACCCAACGCCACGTGTGCATCTGTCGCCAACAGTTCGATTTCGAGGTAGCGGTCAAAGCGGGCAACGTCGCTGAAGACGTTGGCCATCTCTGGCATCGTGTAGCGGGGGATCATTGCCAGACCACGTAGCTGTGGCGCTCGGCGCCGGTGCCGACAATGCGAATCGGTACACCGACTTCCTTCTCCACCAGATCCACCAACGCCTTCGCCTTGTCGGGCAACCCTTCCAGCGTGTTGACCGCGCTGATGTCCGTCAGCCACCCCGGCAGCACTGCGTAGACGGGCTGGCCATCGGCGTCGTATTCGGTGCACACCTTCACTTCGTCGAACGTGTCGAGAACGTCCAGCTTGGTGAGCGCCAGCTCGGTGAAACTGTTGATGCGCACGGCCTTGCGCAGCATCACGAGGTCGAGCCAGCCGCAGCGGCGGCGACGGCCGGTGACAGTGCCGAACTCGCGGCCGATGTCCACCAGCTTGTCTCCCAACTCGTCGAGCAGTTCGGTGGGGAAGGGGCCGCTGCCCACGCGTGTGCAGTACGCCTTGGTGATGCCCACGATGCGGTCGAGGTAGCGGGGCCCGATGCCAGTGCCCACGCATGCGCCGCCGGCTGTCGGGTTCGACGAGGTGACGAAGGGGTAGGTGCCATGATCGAGGTCGAGGAACGTCGCCTGCGCACCCTCCAGCAGTAGTGCGTCGTCACGGTCGAGCGATTCGTGCAGCATCTCGACGGTGTCGCACACGTACGGCGCCAAGCGTGCGCCAAGCTCGGCGAATTGCGCAACGATTGCGTCGACGTCGAGTGCTTCGCCGCCGAGCGCAGTGATCTCGCTGTTGTGCGCAACGGTCTGCACCTTCACCGAGTGTGCGAACGCCGCCGGGTCCAACACTTCGCCGGCGCGGATTCCGATGCGGCGCGCTTTGTCGGCGTACGCCGGCCCGATGCCCTTGAGCGTGGTGCCGATGCGGTCGTCACCTCGACCCTGTTCGTAGAGCGCGTCGAGCGACTGGTGCCACGGGAAAATGAGGTGGCACTGGCTGCTGACCTTCAACTTCGAGCAGTCGATGTCGCGGCTCTGCAGCGTGTCGATCTCCTTGAACAGCGTCGGCAGATCGACGACGACACCATTGCCGATGACCGGGATGATGTGAGGGTAAAGCACCCCGCTGGGGATCAGTTGCAGCGCGTAGCGCTCGGTGCCGACGACCACCGTGTGCCCGGCGTTGTGGCCACCCTGGTAGCGAACGACGTGGGTGTGTTCGGCGGCCAACAGGTCGATGACCTTGGCCTTGCCTTCGTCGCCCCACTGGGCACCAACGACAACTGTGACGGGCATGGCAAACGCTCCTGCGAGTGAAGGGAACGTGTCGAGAGCCTACCGCTCGCGCCTGCCTGCCCCCGTTTCTTGCGTTCTTGTCGCGGTTTGACCACGGTGTGATCCGCTCAGGGGCGCGACACGTACGCTCGAAAGATGCGGTTTGAGGAGTATGTGGGACTCGATGGGGTGGGGCTGGCGGCACTGGTGCGGGCCGGTGAGGTCACCGCCGACGAACTATTGGACGCCGCGCTCGAGGCCGTCGCGGCGACTGACGAAACGATTGCAGCAGTGGTCCACGTGCAGGAAGGTGTGGCCCGTACAGCGATCGCCGCAGGGCTGCCGGATGGACCGTTCACGGGGGTGCCGTTCCTGCTGAAGGACCTGGGCGGGGAGGCCATCGACTTCCCGACGTCGATGGGGTCGCGGTTGTACGAGGGCTACCGTTACGACTACGACAGTGAGCTGTTCATTCGCCTGCGCGCAACTGGACTGGGGACGTTCGGGCGGGCCGCCAGCCCCGAGTTTGGCATCGGCGCGACGAC
>JANOYI010000133.1:0-10897 GCA_031428795.1 Ilumatobacteraceae bacterium
CCCGGCACGGCGGCCAAGACTTCCTGCGCTTCGATCAGACGGTTGCGACCCCAGACCTTGATGCCGATCGGCATCTCGATGCTTCGATAGCGGTCGAGTTCGTCGGTAGTGACGATGATCTGGCGAGCGCCCTCGGCCTGCAGCACCTTGCACAGCGTGGGCACATCCAGCTGGCCGAACGGGTCCTGACCGCCAGTCATCGCGACCGCGCCGTTGTAGAGGATCTTGTAGGTGATGTTGGCGCCGTTGGCGATGGCCGCCCGGATTGCAGTCATTCCGCTGTGGAACAGGGTGCCGTCGCCCAGGTTTTGGATGAGATGGTCGTCGTCCACAAACGGTGCGATACCGAACCACTGAGCGCCCTCGTTGCCCATCGAGGTGAGGCCGACGATGTTGCCGGCGCGGCCGGGCTCCATCATCATCACCATGCTGTGGCAGCCGATTCCGGCGCCGACCAGTGAACCCTCGGGCACCTTTGTCGACGAGTTGTGCGGGCAGCCCGAGCAGAAAAACGGTGTGCGACTGACGGAGAGTGGAATCAGTTGCCGCGCTGCCGCGGGCGCGGGCGTCATCCGGTCGCCCAGTCGCAGTGCGAGCCGGCCTCGCAGGTGTGCGGCGATCGAGTCGGCTTCCAGCGTGCCGGTCATTGGGAACAGCAGTGCGTCGTTGGGTGCGTGTTTGCCGTAGACCATTGGTGCGTTCGCCCGTCCGTAGAGAGCGTCCTTCACCAGCCACTCCAAGTTCTGTGTCTTCTCCTCGATGACGATCACTTCTTCCAGGCCATCGGCGAATTCGCGCACTTGCACGGCATCCAGTGGTACCGGCATACCCAGCTTGAAGAGCCGGATGCCGGCGGCACGTAGCTCGTCCGGTGTGCGAAAGCCGAGAATGCGCAGCGCTTCCAACGTCTCGTGATAGGTGTGGCCGGTGGCCACGATGCCCATCCAGTCGCTGGGGCCGCGCACCGGGATGGTGTTGAGATGGTTCAAGACGCCGTATTGGCGGGCCAGTTCCAGGCGGACCTCATGAAACTCGCGCTCCAATTCGAGAGTGAACGGGGTGATCACCTGGCCGCTGGGGTGTGGCACCCACAGCTTCCCGTCGACTTCCATGGTCGGAATCACCGGCGCGATGCGCTCATGGTGCAGCTCCACTGAGCCAGTACCGTCGGCGACCGCCTCGACCACCTTGATGCTGGACCACACACCACATGCGCGTGAGAGTGCGATGGCATGGCGGCCGAGATCGATCGCTTCCTGCACGTCGCCGGGGTAGATGATCGGCATGTTGAGATCGACCAGCGTGGCGCCGCTGGACGACGGCAGTGTGCTGCTCTTCGCAGCCGGGTCGTCACCGATGAGCGCGACCGCGCCGCCCTTGTTGGAGGTGCCGGCGAAGACCGCGTGACGCAGTGCATCGCTGGCCCGATCGAGGCCTGGCGCCTTGCCGTACCAAATGCCAATAATGCCGTCGTAACGGCACGAATCCAGCGTGACGGCCAGTTGGGAGCCCATCACAGCGGTGGCTGCAAGTTCTTCATTCATGCCGGGTTGGAAGACCATCTTCAACCCGTCGGCCGTGGCCAACTTCGCAGCCGCGCTGACGTCGCGGTCGTATCCTGCGAGCGGGCTGCCCGGGTAACCACTGATGTATGCGGCGGTGTTCAGCCCGGCTCGACGGTCTGCGCGCAGTTGCTCGTACGGCAGGCGCGCGAGGGCCTGCGAACCACTGATGAAGGCGCGGCCCTCATCGATGCGGTATCGGTCAGCCAGCTCATAGGTGTCGATCACGGCCACGCGGTCCATGTTGTCACCTTCGCAGGCGGGGCGTGGCCCGCCCTACTTGCCTTGCAGCTTGAGCCACTTTTCGCGTGCTTCGCGGTGGCCCTTGGCGCCCGAGCCGATGAGGCCACCGGTGCGAACCTTGCCGACGGTATCTTCCAGTTCCTTCATCAGTTCGCTGAGGTCGTCAGTTGGGCCCGCCTTGCTGACGCGCTCGAGCTTCTCGTAGATCTTTCCGAGGTTCTCGCGGAACTGGTTGAACTCCTGGTCGAGTTCCTTGCGTGCGTCTTCGATCTCGTTGGCCATGCATGCACGGTAGTGCGCGCCAGAATGTGCCGATGGCAAAGGGTGGCACTCCGGCGATCGTGATGTTGGAAGCGGCGGGCGTTGCGTTCACGGTCACCGAGTTCCACCACGAGCCCGGCGAGGGCAACTACGGGCAGGTCGCCGCCGAAGCACTGGGCATCAAGCCCGAACGCGTGTTCAAGACGCTGGTCGCCAATCTGACCACCGAGGCAGGCGTCGAGCAGGTGGTCGCTATCGTCCCGGTGAGCGGGCAGCTATCGCTGCGCGAGCTGGTGGTGGCATTGGGCGGTAAGCGGGCGGAGATGTGCTCGGTGGATCTCGCGCAACGACTGACCGGCTACGTGGTCGGCGGCATCAGTCCCTTCGGTCAGAAGAAGCGACTGCGCACAGCCATCGACGAGACCTGCGTGCTGTTCGACACCATCTACGTCAGCGGTGGCAAGCGGGGCCTCGACATCGAGATCGCCCCCGATGACCTAGTGACCGTCCTGCAAGCGGTAGTAGCCCCCATCGGCACCGACCGCTAAGGAGCACGTTCTGAACGCCGAAGCTGGTGGGCTTGCGGTGGGCTCCGGTACCGTTTGGGCCATGGCACGGAACCGTCTCTCGTGGCTGGTGAGTCTGGCTGTTCTTGTTGCGGTGGGTTGCACGGGCGCGGCGGCCGACTCCTCACCGACTGTGGGGCCTTCCGAGACGGCGCCCATCGGTACTGCGGCGATGCCGGCCGTGGCCACGACAACGGTGGCCACACTGGCTGCGCCGACCACGGTGGCCACCACGTCCACCACCACTGCGCCGACGACGACCACCACGATTCCGGCACCGTGCAACGTGATCTTCGTGAGCGATTCTGTGGGAATCGACCTACTCAACAATGGCCTCAAGGACACGCTGGCGTTTGCCGGCTGCAACCTGAAGTGGACCGGCGGCAATCGTGGCATCGAAGTAGAGGACGGCGCTGATGTGCTTGCGGGAGCCAGCGACATCGAGGCGGACGTCGTGCTCGTGATGCTCGGCTATCACGACGCCAACTCCAATGGGCGCGGCGGCCGTTACCCGGCGCTCATCGACATGGTGATGCAGGCGGCCGGGCCGCGGCTGGTGGTGTGGCCGATGTATGGCGCAACCGACGATTGCTCCGCCAACTACAAGGCGGGGATCGGGATGGCCAACCAGAGCTTGCAGGATGCGACTGTGCGCTGGCCGAACCTGCGGCTGGTCGACTACACGTCGCTGCTGGCAGCCAATCCCCAGTACTCGCAGGAGCGGTGTCCGCACCTGCTGGCCAACGGTGCTCGGGAGGTCGCAGGCTGGCTCGCCGGCCAAGTCCGCGAGGCGGCAAACGCTGCGCTCTCTGCTGGCTGACGAGCTGCTTGCGGAGGAGTGAGTCGATTCGCCTGGCGGCGATGACGAGGGCCACGACCGACAGCGTGGCGAGCACTGCGACATGGCCCAGGACTGATGCTGTCCAGACGCCGGCGTTGGCAGCACGCACCAGCGCAACGCCGTGGTAGAGCGGGGACAGTTGCACCAACCACGCCCAAGATCCGTAGGCGGAGATGGGGAAGAACGTGGCCGAGAACGCGGTTCGGGCGTGCCGATTGGACTGTACTCCCGGTCCTTCGGCTCCCAACCGTGAATTCAATGGTCGCTACGTACGGGGCTGTTTCGTGAATTCACTGATCGTCCGAAATGACTCTGTGGAGAAGCGAAAGAGCCCCGCCCGAGGGCGGGGCTCTTCAACTTCGTGCGAGGCGCTTTGCTCAGCCGGCCGGGGGCGGCGGGGGCGGCGGGCTCATGCCGGGGGGCGGCGGGGGCGGCGGCGTGCCGCCACCCATGCTGCTGCCACCGGTTCCACCGAACTGGCTCTTCATCTTGTTGACGTCCTTCAGATCATTCAAGTCGCCACCAGACTCCTTGAAGGCAATGAAGCAGCCTGCAGCAACGGCGGCAGTCGCCAGCAGGGCAAGGTAAAGGCCGACGCCGCGCTCGGTCTGGTCGCCAATACCGAGGCCGCTGTCGAACGGGTCGGAGAACAGGCGAATGAGGACGAGCAGGAAGCTGAGCACCGACACGCCGAGGAAGATCAACGGTGTGGGCAGGCTGTCGGGAAGCTTGAAGGTACCCAGGACACCGAGCACGGTCAGCACGGCGATTGCGACAATGAAGAGCCATGGGAGGAGACCAGTAAGAGTCAGGTCGAACGCGTTGACGTCGAGTCCAAGGCTGTCGATTGCCGCCGAGCACTCTGCGCCGGAGCCGCTGGGGCACGCGGGCTGCCACCAGGTCAGGAAACCGGCAATGAACATCACCGCGCCGCCACCAACCTTCAACCAATCGGATGTTTTGAATTTACTGAGATCCACGGATGCCTCCAATGTGCTCGACGATGACTGCTCAGGTGTTTGGCACCGTACACCTTGTAAAGATGGCTATCGCGCACCATCAGCAGCCGCGTACCATCTGGTGATGCCCATCGCGCTGCTCTCCGTATTCGACAAGACCGGCATCGTCGAGTTGGCTGCTGGGCTGCACGCTGCTGGTTGGCGGCTGGTCAGTAGCGGTGGCACAGCCAAGGCCATCGCCGAGGCAGGCGTGGCGGTCACCGACTTGGCCGATCTCACAGGGTTACCGGCCATCCTCGATCACCGCGTGGTCACGCTGCACCCGAAGGTGCACGGCGGGCTGCTGGCCGACCCGACCAACCCTGCCCATCGGGCCGACATGGCCGCGCACGGCATCGAGGCGATCGATCTTGTCGTGGTCAATCTGTACCCATTTGCGAGCAACCCCAGCATCGAACTCATCGACATCGGCGGGCCGGCGATGGTGCGCGCTGCGGCAAAGAATCATGCGCATGTAGGCGTCGTCGTCAACCCAATCGACTACCAGTCGGTGCTCGGCGAGATCACGGCCGAGGGGCACCTGTCGTCAGCTACTCGTCGCCGGCTGGCCCGCGACGCGTTCGCCACGATTGCCGCGTACGACGCGGCGATAGCCAACTGGTTCGACGCTCCTTCACCCGATTCCACCGACACGTTGCCGGTTGGGTTGCACCTCTCGTTGGAGCGTGCGCAATCGCTGCGTTACGGCGAGAACCCGCACCAACAGGGTGCGCGCTATCGCCTGGCTGGCGGCACCAGTTGGTGGGACACGGCGGTGCAGCACCAGGGCAAAGAGCTCAGCTATCTCAACCTGTATGACACCGAGGCGGCATGGAAGCTGGTGCAGCGATTCGGCCGGCCCGCATGCGTGATCGTCAAGCACGCCAATCCCTGCGGCGTGGCGGTGGCCGACACCATCGAGCAGGCGTATGCGCAGTCGAATGCCTGCGATCCGGTCAGCGCGTTCGGGGGCATCGTCGCTCTCAACCGTCCAGTCACGCGAGCTGTCGCCGAGGCGTTGGCGCCGGTGTTCACTGAGGTTGTTGTTGCGCCGTCGTTCGATGCCGATGCGTTAGAAGTTTTGGCTGCGAAGGCCAACCTGCGAGTGCTCAGCGCGAGCGCGCCACACGGCGTGACGCTCGACATGCGCAGCATCGACGGTGGCCTGCTGGTGCAGCACGCCGACACCGTCTCGCCGGACCGGTCGGGGTGGCAGGTGGTCACCACGGCCCAGCCAACGCCCGAACAATGGGCCGACCTCGAGTTTGCGTGGCAGGTCTGCGCCGTCGTCAGCAGCAACGCAATCGTGTACGCAAAGGACGGCCGCGCCTACGGCATCGGCGCCGGTCAGCAGAACAGGCTGGACAGTGCCCGCATCGCTGCCGACAGGTCAGCGGGCCGTGCCGCAGGCGGCGTCTGCGCCAGCGACGCGTTCTTCCCGTTCCGCGATGGCCTCGATGCCACCGCCGCTGCGGGCATCAAAGCAGTCATCCAGCCCGGTGGCAGCATGCGCGACCCGGAAGTCATTTCCGCTGCCAACGAGCACGGCATCGCGATGGTCTTCACCAGCGAACGCCACTTCCGTCACTAAAAGGCGGAAGATGTGCACGGTATCGAACTGATACCATTTGTGCATGGCTATGACACTCCGCCTCACTGACATCGAGCAAGCAGCGCTGCGCGAGCGTGCCGACGCAGAGGGCATCTCCATGCAGGAAGCCGCCCGTCGAGCCGTCCGGGAGTTCGTCACCCGCGGTCAACACCGCGACCGAGTAGGCGCCGCGACATCACTGATCATGGACAAGCACGCGGACGCCCTGCGACGCCTCGGCGAATGAGCGAACCGATCGAGTTCCTCGATCTCGATGACCTCGTCGACCTGGCCCGCACCCTGCTCGGCGACCCGGCACCGATTCGCGACATCGGCCTTCTCGGCTCCGCCGCAGCACGACCGCAGACCACTGCCTTTGGTGAGGACGCGTACCCCGACCTCCTCACCAAGGCGGCGGCACTCCTGCAGTCGATCGTCAACAACCACGCACTCGTGGACGGCAACAAGCGCCTCGGCTGGCTGGCCACCGCAGTGTTTCTCGAACTCAATGGAGTCAAGGCCTCACGAACCTCCAACGACGACGTCTACGAGCTCGTCATGTGGACCGCCGCCTCCAACCCGGACCTCGACGAGATCACCACTCGCCTTCGTCAAGTTGTGCAGCCCAGCCGCCGTCGAAAGTAGCAATGCACTGGGGACAGCGCGGGTCGGGAGCTTCGGCTTACCTCACCAACTGACCAAGCGCTTCAGCTGAACCGCTCGCCGCTCGAAGTCGCGGATCCCGCTGCCACTGACGCGCCACACGCCCGATCACCGGAATAACCGGATTGTGGGCAAGCGATTACCGGAACAACCACAGTCATGCACTCCATGTCTGCATCGCGATGAAGGCGAGCAGCGCTATCGCGACCATTGCGGCAACATAGGTGACCCGACGATCGCGCCGCGGCCAAGGGCTGAACACCGCCCCGGCCCCGCGACGAAGGCCGCCCCAAGGGCGATGTAAACCGTGGCATCCACGCGGTCGCAGTTGTCACCGCCGGTGCTGGTGCATCCTGTCGCGAACCCGAACCCCATGCACACCGAGTACGGCGACATCGATTCCGACTACGTGTTCGTCAACTTGTGGTCCGGCCGAAACCAACCCGGCAGCGACCTTCACCCCGCAACGGGCGTGATACTCATAGAACCCGAAGATCGCTGCCAGATGACGATTCACCGTCGCCGGTGAGCGGCGAGCCGTGCCACCATCGAGCACAATCACATTCGGTGCGGGTGCCCGCAGCCACGACACGAACCGCGCCACGTCATCGACGCTCACCTCAGCCCAGCCGACACCGACGGTCTCGAGGAACTCGAACCACAACTTCAAACTCGTCGCGTACGCGCGCTGCGTGTTCGGCGATCGCTCCAACGCCGCCAGGTACGTGAGGAATGACTCCGCCGGGACGATCGGTGATCCGTCACGACCGAGAACCGTCCATGACTCCGACTCGGAGACGGGCATCACTACCCGCTGCACCACCACCGAGGCATTCCTCGAACCGGACGTGAACCCAACCTACGACCAGCACGACTCGACACTCGGGATGGTCACGGACACACTCCAGATAACGCGTCCACGACGCACCAAACACCCCCGTCGACTACGTCATGGACACCCCAACAAGGACTTGAGATAAGTGCCGGTCGGGGACACGCAATTCTGTCTCTTTGCCCACTAGACGAGGTCCGCCAGTTCGGGCACTATGCGCTCTCATGAGACCTCCAGAGATTGAGTCGGGAACCACTTCCGCGACGCCGAACATGACCGGCACGCCATCCCAGTTCGGCATGCCACCCGGCCACACAGCGACACAGTCCCCGGCGAGGTCGCCCGACCTGGTGCTTGCGCCTCAGCCTGCGTCGACGGGGCGGATGGGCGTCAAGGTCGCTTGGGCGCTGATCGCAACCTTCGTCGTTGTGGCGTCGGCGTTCGCCGCGCTGTGGGTTGCCAAATCGGGTGACGCGGATGATCTGACCAGGGAACGCGATCGCTTGATCGCAGACAACTCCGATCTGGAGGCCCGATTGTCCTCGACGGAGGAGGAACTCGCGACAGCGACGGAGCAGGTGGAGAGTACAAGTATCGAGCTCGACACAGCCAGCGATCGCGTCGCTGACCTGGAGGGTCAGGTCGCTGATCTCACCGTCCAGGTAGATGATCTCGGCCGCCAGGTTGAAGAGTTCCAGGCCGCTGGCGGCGAGGAACGCCCCGACCTCTCCGACAATATTGCGTTCACCTTCGGCTCAGGGCTCGGCGCAGAGGCGCAGCCTCCGCTCACTCAGGTGGAGGCGACCTGCCTTGGCCGCGAGGTGTACGGGCGCGTGGACACCGACACCTTGGTGGCTTTTGCCTTTGTCGAGAACCCTTCCGACGATCTGCTGCTTCAGTTCATCAATGTCCTGTTTGTCGCTACTGGGGCTTGCGACCTTGATATGGAGCGCCTGAGCTCCGCCTAGTTTGGATACCAAGCCCTGTTTGCGGATGGGGCCCGGACCCGTTCCGGAATTGAGACGGTTCGCGGCGTTCGCCCGGCGGCAGAATTTGGGGGGCGACATGAGAAGGGTGACTTGTTTCGCGCTAGTGGTTACAGCCATGTCTCGATCTGGCCTACGACACATTGAGCGAGATCGTCATGCTCGACGACCGCGCGAAGCGCAACAAGCAACGCATCACCACCGAAGTGATTGCGTCGGGGACATCGCTGCCCGGGATCTTCGGGATCGGTCCGATCCTTGCCGGGATGGTCATTGGTTACACCGGTGACGTCACACGGTTCCCCACACCAGGGCATTACGCCGCGTACAACGGGACCGCCCCTGTCGAGTTCTCCTCCTCGGGTCGAACGGTGAACTGTTGTCGCGTCGAGGGAACCGGACGTTGAACCATGCGTTGCACATGGTTGCGGTCACACAGATCCGATTCGCGCGCAGCGAGGGCCGCGCCTACTACAACCGCAAGATCACCGAAGGCAAAACACCACGCGAAGCACGACGGGCGTTGAAGCGTCAGATCTCCGACCGCGTCTACCGACAACTCCGCTCCGACGTCGGGAGCAAGTTGGCCCGGGAGGACCATCAGGGAACGACTCTCACATCCAGCGCGGCCGGCAAAACCCTGGCACCCGGCACTTCGGAAGAGGTCACTCCCGGACCCATGCAAACCTTAAGCCCGCCAACGCGCCGTTGTCACGGGCTCCACCTGACGCGTCCGCGGCACCGCGAAAGAAGCCACTTGACACAAAGAGGGGTCGATTGGCGCTGCCTGGCTCACATGGGTTGAGAGTGTGGAGCGTCATTGACGGGGTGATTTTTGCATATTCGAGCGGCGACCGGTTCAGCTGAACCGCTGAGTCGGAGGCCCAGTAGTAGTGATCACCAGTTCGTTGTCTTCGGGGTCGGCGACCCGCCAACGATCCTCCGACTCGTCCAGGAGTCGGCCGCCCGCTGCGATGGTCGTCGTGAGGCGCGTCTGCGCGATGTCCGGTGGCACTGCGAGTTCGAAGTGGATGCGGTTGCGCTGCCGGCGTCGCTCGGTCTCCGAAGCATCGAGTTCTTGGAACACCAGCACCGGGCTCAGTCGTCGCGGGTCGTGGATGTCGGTGACGCCGGCTCGCGGGTCGGCGGTGTATCCGAGTGCGGCGACCCAGAACGCGCGGACTGCGGTGATGTCGGCGGCGTCGAGGAACAGCTGAACGAAGCGCGGCAGTCCTGCATCAGCGGTGGCCCCAAGTTCGCGGGCAGCGGTCTGGAGGTTGGCGGCGAGGTGGTGCGGTAGCACGCCATCGCGCTGAACACCGCCTGCCAGTCGGCAGTCCCGATTTCCTCGCCGAGCGCATCGCCTGGTAACAGATCGACCTCGTTGCCGTCCGGGTCGGTGTGGCAGACCCCGTACGGCCCGCGAGCCTCCCCAAGACCCGCCTGCTCGACCGCGGCAGCCGGCCGCACCACGTCGAGGTGGATGCGGTTTCGAAGCGGCCGCGGCTCCGTCGACTGCTGGAACCGAATCGCCGGGTCGCGCCGCAACGGATCCACCAAACCGCCGCCGTCTGCAGGCGCATAGTCGAGCACGCGCTGCCAGAATTGGCTCACCTCAGTCGGGTTCGCGGATTCGATCACGACGCTCAACTGCCGTAGCACGGCAGGGTTCGCGACTAGCCCGAGATCCCGCGCGGCCGCCGACACAGCCTCGGCGTGCTCCTCTGAGTCGAGGCGCGCCTGTGGTGCGCACGTCGACCGCGATCTCGGCCGACAGCTCCACGATGCGCCCGGCCAGCGCGGCCCCCTCGACCAACGAAGGCGCATCGAACCATGCCGTCGCAACGCCATCGACCATCCGCCAATCGGTTCCGATCTCTGTCATGCCCGGCACCGTAGGCGCTCTCTGGGGCGAGACACCATCAACCGGGCGGCGCCGCCGCCACGGCCAACGCGACAGTCACTGTGCGTGTGGACCGCGCTGGAGAACACCTCGTGAGATTGCCAGGGCGCTGGCGATGATCCAGGCGTCGCTTACGGTCAAACCGACACGCTGGAACAGCCCGGTCGGGAGGCCCGTGGTCGTGAGCGCCAGCGCAGCCGCAGACGTGAGGCCAGCGGCGATGCCGAATCGGGCGAGCCGGGGGTGGCCCATCGCACGCAATGGTGACGCCGCGAGGAGTGGCGTTGCGGCGAGCGTCAGGTAACCGATACCGGCGAAGATGCTGTGCAGCCGGTCGACCGTGTTCGATCTGTCGAGGGGTGTAGCCGCGACCGCCAACGTTGCCAATCCAGTTGCCGTTGCGGTGATCCACGCGCGTCCGGGGACGGTCGAGCGAAGCGCCCATGCATAC
>JANOYI010000134.1:0-7586 GCA_031428795.1 Ilumatobacteraceae bacterium
GTATTGCGCATTTTTCTCCCCCTTGGAGTATTGGTTTTGTGGATGGAGTATCCGCACCGAAGCCTAGCCGCGACGGAACGCCGCGCTTCATCCCTTACCGCCTCGTAACCTGGCTGTGATGTCGATGTCACAAGGGCACCGCGCCTCCCCGAACGGTCGCGGGCGGGCTACCCAGCGCACCTATCAGGTGCGTCGCATCGTCGTCGGCGCAGGCTTGCTTGCGCTTGGTTGGGGCGCCTTCAGCGTGCTGACCAGCGTGTTCGGCGGAGACGACACGCAGGAAGTGGCGGCCGTTGAAACCACTGTCAACACGGTCATCAGTGATGGCAACCTCACGACTGTGCCGGAGACGACCACCACCACTGCTACCACTACCACCACCGAGCCGCCGGTGAAGGAAATTGTGGCGCCGTCGGCCGCCGACCCGGCGGAAGTACTGATTCTGGGCGATAGCGACGCGGGCACGTTCGGGCCGTATCTCAAGACGCTGCTGGATGACACCGGAATGGTCGCCACCGAACTCGACTACAAGGTCTCCTCGGGTCTCGCTCGGCCAGATTTCTTCGACTGGCCATCCCACATGCGCGAGGTCGTGCCGCGGGTCAACCCCGACATCGTGATCGCCACGTTCGGCGGCAACGACGGCCAAGGCCTTCGCAACGTGGACGAGTCGTGGGCCGTCGAGCGCGAGCCATCGGCTGACGACACGGAATGGCGCGAAGAGTACGGCCGCCGCGTGGGCGACGCCATGGACTACCTCAGCGACGGGAACCGCACGTTGATCTGGGTCGGTATCCCCAACGACGACAACCCCGACGTGACCGCGCGTATGCAGGTCCAGGACGAAGTCGTGCGAGCGGAAGCGGCGAAGCGTCCGAAGGTCGTGTTCATCGATACATGGGCGCGGTTCAGCGGCCGTAACGGTGGTTGGGCAGAGTTCGTAGTCGACCCGCGCGACGGCCAGGGCAAAGACGTACGCGCCGATGACGGTTTCCACCTCAACGAAAACGGCGCCGAGATCCTCGCCATCGACATCGCCGAAGCCGTCAAGACCAACCTACGAGCCCGCGGCGCCGCGATCTAGCGCCAACTGAGCCCGCCCAGAACCGTACGTAGCGTTCCGGGGCGGTCCAGTTGCGCGAGCAACAAAGTTTCGGGACAAGTGAGACCAGCTGTGAGGACGGCTGTGAGCGGTACGAGTTGAGTGCAGCGCATGACTGTCACCAAAAGTGGAACAAGAATTCAAGGCGACCAACCACTCGCCTTTCTCCGCAAGCTTCAAGAGCTCGAGAAGCTGGCCGTCTCCATCGGCCAGCCCTGCTGGGTTTCCGGCCCGACCGCCGCATCGCTGCTCGGATTCGACGGGTTTGTTCTCCGGGCCCCGTTTCACATCACCGTTCCGCGTTCGCGAGTCGTACATCGCCACGGACACTTCATCCACCGAGCTCGCTCGATTACCAACCTCGATACCGCCACTGCGATGGGGTTGCCGTCCCTGTCCGCCACCCGAGTGTTGATCGACCTAGCCGCAACCGAGTCAACAAAGCGGCTGACCGTGGCACTCGACAGTGCACTGCGCGACGGATTGACCAGTGATGACTTCTTACACCGCCGGCTCGTTGCGCTCCGCGGTCGAGGCCGTTCAGGGTGCGTGCGACTCCTTGCTGTCATCGCTGGCGTTGAGGCCAGCAGGGGAGGACATTCGTATCTGGAGCGCACATTCCTTGAGTTGATGGATGAACTGGGGTTCCCGCGTCCGGACACCCAACGCGTCCTGGCACAGCGCAAGCGGAAGATGGTGCGCGTGGACTGCCACTTCCCGGGCACGAACGTGGTGGTCGAACTCCTTGGCTACGCATGGCATCGCACGCCGATGCAGATGCAGGAGGACGCTGAGCGGCTCAACCGACTTCAGTTGGACGGCTTCCTGGGCATGCAGTTCACGTACACGGATGTGGTGACCCGGTCACTGACGATGCTGGCGGACCTTACAGAAGCCCTCGCATAATCATTGTGCTCGCAACTGGGGCTTCCCGGAAACGTACGTGGCAATCTGGGAAGGTCCAGTTCGGGCGATCGGGACCGGCAGTTACTGCTGGCGGCCTCTTTGTTGGATGGCTAGGCGGCGGGCTTCTACTTTTTCGGCGCTGAAGTTTTCGCGTTGCCAGCGGCCGGCGTTGGTGGCTTCGATCTTCCAGCCGGATTCCTCGGCGGTGATCTCGCCGTAGGTGGCGCGCATCTGGCGTACGCCGGGCTGGTCGTTGCCGACGATGTCTCGCGCCAGTTGGCGGGTGAAGGGGATGAGATCCGCGTGGGAGACGACGTGATTGACGAGGCCAAATTGCAGAGCCTCCTCCGCGAGCAGGAAGTTGCCGGTGAAGCTCATCTCGCGAGCGCGGCGAACGCCGATTGCCTGGGGCAGCAGCACGGTGAGGCCCCAGCCGGGCATGACGCCAACGCGTGAGTGGGTGTCGCCGAACTTGGCGAACTCGCTGGCGACGAGAAAGTCGCAGTTGAGGGCCAGCTCGAAACCGCCGGTGATTGCGACGCCGTTGACGGCGCCGATGAGGGGCTTGGTCATTGCGGGAAACGGACCGCGCACGCCATCGCGATTCGGCCGACCATCTGCGCCCGTCGCACCGAGGTTGCCGCCGGTCGAGCCGAGTTCCTTGAGGTCGAGGCCCGCACAAAACGCTGGGTCGCTTCCCGTCAGGATGACTACATCGACGTCGTCGCTGGCGTCCGCCTTACGCAGAAGATCGGGCAACAGGCGTAACACTTCGCTCGACAGCGCATTGCGCGCCTCGGGGCGGTTGAGAGTGATGGTGGCGATGCGTTCGCTCACCTCGTAGAGCACGACGTCGGACATGGGCGCGACGTTGTCACACGTCAGCGCAGATCGGCGAGCCGCACCAGCGTGGTGGCAATCCAGCCCCCGAGAACACCGAAGTGATCGTCGAGCAACGTGTTGGCCCCATCGGCGAGAGTGACCTCGGCGAGTTCGTACAGACCTTCGTACGTCACCTCGACCGCGTGCTCTGGAATATCACGAGTCTCCTCGGCAAACGCTGTCTCGACGGTGACGCCAGCGCGCTCCAACCGCCCATCCCCGATCAGCGGGCTCAGCTCCTCAGTGGCCCCATAGAAGCGCTGCGCTTGCGGTATATCCAGCAAATTCTGCACGCGGAAAACAATCTCAATCTCGATTGCTGGCTGCCGTTCGAGCACCTCGTCCACGTACCACTGGCGATACGCCGTTTGGCTCCACGAGGGCCAGTCGAACGTGATGTGAGCGACGACATGAGGTGGCAAGCCTTCGCCCGGCAGCCCGTAGCTGGTCTCCCAGGTGAGGTCGCCGAGCAGAATGTCGGATTGGAAGTGCTCCTCGAACGGCTGACGTTCGAGGAAGGCGGACTCGAAGGCGTCGCGCAGCGCACTGATGGCATCGGTGAAGACGTGGTCGAGCATGCGCCTGCGACGGTAGCGGGTGCAGCCGCATGCGTGACGGTGCGGGTGATGGCGTGCGTGGGTACGGTTGCACGCATGTCGCTCGTACTTGTCGATGTGGCCGACGGTGTCGCCACGCTCACGCTCAACAATCCAGCCGAACGCAACACGCTGACCGCTCCCATGGTTGCCGAGATCATCGTCGCGATGGACGAGATCGAAGGCAACTCGGCGGTCGGCGCGTTGGTGGTCACCGGAGCCGCTCCTGCGTTCTGCGCGGGCGCCAATCTTGGCAACCTTGCCGAGTCCACGAAGGAAAGCCTTGGTGGCATCTACGAAGGCTTCCTGCGTATCGCCCGCAGCCCGTTGCCGACGCTCGCCGCTGTCAACGGTGCTGCCGTCGGCGCAGGGATGAACCTTGCCCTTGGCTGCGACGTGCGGCTGGCTGCCCGGCGCGCCAAGTTCGACACTCGCTTTCTCCAGATCGGCATTCACCCCGGCGGAGGGCATACCTGGATGCTGCGTCGCATCGTTGGCCCGCAAGCCACGTTCGCCGGTGTCGTGTTCGGGGAAGTGATGGACGGCGTAGAGGCCGAACGGGTCGGCCTGGTGCACCGCTGTTACCACGACGATCAGCTGCTCGCAGCAGCGCACGAGATGGCGGCACGCGCTGCCACCGCCCCGCGCGAATTGCTCATCGAAGTGAAGAACACCATCCAGGACATGGCCGACATCGACAACCATCCAGAGGCCGTGGACCGTGAGCTCGTTCCCCAGGTGTGGAGCACGCGGCAGCCGTGGTTTGCGGAACGCATTGCAGCCCTGCAGGCAAAGATCAGCTCTAAAACGCCCTGACCTGCCGTTGGAGTCACGTTCGTGAAAAAGCGCGCACAACTGTTACCAAAAGCCTCTATCTGGCCACCAAGCGTTGGTCTACCGTTCGCGTTGAAAGCAAGTACGTTCCGAACAAATACGGAGGTACCCATGAGCCAACGCCATCGCAACCAAGAGGCGGCCCCGCCGCCGAAAATGGATGCTCAGGCCCACGCCCACAACGAGCGGCATCGCATCAACAGCGAACTGCATGCAGTTGCGGCTCAGGTGAGTGCGGGTTATGAGCCCGACGAGGTGCATGAACCCGGCAGAGCCTGGGTTCCGCCTCACCACCACGACGCCGAACGTGGCAAGAAGAGCGCAATGGCCAAGCCCCTGCGCCACTGGAAGGTGAAGGACTGGAAGCGGCGGTCAACGATTCGTAAGGCGAAGGCGCAGCAAATGCGCCTCGTCGCTGAACAAGCCTGACCACCCTCAGTCCAGGGCGGTCACCGAGACGATGGACGATCGGTCGCCTGCGCGTTACAGCCAGGCGACCGAGAGTTCGTCTCGGCGCGCCTGCCACTCCTCGGCGGTGATGCCGTATCGGACGTGGTCCTCCCAGGTGCCATTGATCTCCAGGTATCGCTGAGCGATTCCTTCTTCGCGGATCCCCAGCACTTCGACAACTCGCCGGCTGTTGAGATTGCGCGGCACGATGCAGATCTCGATGCGGTGCAAGTGCAGTTGCTCGAAGGCGAAGCGTAGAACGGCGGCGACCCCCTCGGCGATGTAGCGATTGCCAGCCTTCTCGCGATCGATCCAGTAGCCGACGGTGCCGCCCTGCTGGGCGCCACGCACGACGCCGTTGAGATTGATCTCGCCAGCAAAGTCGGACCCGATAAAGACGCCGAAGCCGTACGCGATACCGGATTGGCGGTCGCGGTCGCGGGCATTGCAGCGCGACGTGAACGCGTCTCGGTCGCGGGTGGGGTCCATCAGGTTGGCTGGGCGCAACGGCTCCCACTGTGTGAGCCACTGTTCGTTGCGTTGGCGGACTTCGCTCCATTGTTGCCAGTCGCCCGCTGTCAGGGAGCGAAGCATGAGCCGACGGCCGTAGAGGCGCACGGCGGCGCCTGATGGCATGGAGGGGTGACCGTGGCCGCGCATGCTCACGTGCTCACCTCGTCGCCTGTGATGGATAGTCCTGCGGCCTGCAGCCCACGGAGTGTTGCGACGAGTGCGCAGCACACGCCAAGGACGTGGTGCACTTCCGCAGCGGGCAGCCCTGGGTTGTGGCGGCGGTCTTGCTCGGTTTCGGTTGCGAGAGTGCGGAAGACCTCCTCTATGGCGCTACGGGACACCTCGAGTGGCAGCCCCTCGGGGTGGCCGACCTCAGTGTCGACCAGTGCCTGTAAGCCCGGGCCGCACACTTCGATGGCGTCGGCGAACGTGGAGCTCGGCACCTCTCGGGTGACGTCTTCGATGTGGTCCATATAGAGGCAAATGGCGTTGGTCAGCTCTTCCGGAAGTGGCGGGTTTCCGACGATCATCGCGGCCAAGGTATCGGTGCCCACGGGCACGATGTAGGTGGCGCCGGACTCGTCGTCGCGAAACACTGAGCGTTGTCGGCCGAGGTCGATGTGCAATGTGGTCATTCGGAGCCGTCTTCCTCGAGCCGCTGCGCGACCCAACGGCCGACGGGGTCGTCGCCGCCCGCAAGGAGATAGGCGTAATGCGCGTGCAGGCACTTGACACCCTGGCGCGTTCCTGCCACGCCACCGGACGGGCGCGGGCCTGTGTGCTCCGGTGGGATCAGGGCATCGCGCTCAGCGGCGTAGCGAGCGTGAACGGCAGCAATCTCATGAGCGGGTATCTCGGCTTCGGCTGCGCGTACGCCACCTGCGGCCTCGAGGCGGCTCACACGTCGAAGAGCGTCCTTACCTGCCAGCCAATAGAGGGTGGGCATCGGGCGGCCGTTGAACATCAGCGGATGGTTTCGCAGCACGACCGGCTCGCCGTTCGCGTCGCGCACGACGACCTCGAAGTGGCTCTCTGGCTCGCGCCCGAGGAGTTCGGCGACGCGCGCGGCGTCAGGGGAGGAAGCGCTGGTGGCCACGGCGGCCGACGAACTACTTGGTCAAGCGACGCAGGATGAGGAGCAAGAGCACGAGGCCGCCGAAGAACGGCAAAGCCTTCTTGATCATTGCCGTATTGGCGACATCGCTGAGCTCGATCGGCTCGGCGGCCGGGCCGTTGATCTTGCGGACGGTCGGTGCTGCCTTCGGTGCCTCGGTTGTCGTTGCGTCGGTCGTTGCGTCGGCAGTTGCATCGGTAGTTGCATCGGCGGCGACTTCTGCCGCTGGCTCTGCGATCGGGGTTGCCGCAACGGTTGCACCACCTTGCGCGTCGAGCATGGTGTTGAGGTTGTGGGCGAAATCGGTCATCAGCTTCTCGCTGGTGTCACGGATGACGCCGAGTCGGCCGAATTGGGCGACCTTCCCGGTGAGCTTGATGTCCGAGTTCACCATCACCTTGGTGATCTCAGGTGAGACCTCATGCAAGCTGGCGGTAATCAGCGCTTCAGCGTTGCCCTTGCCGCCCGTGTCGCGGCCTTCACCTTTCAGTACGGCGATGTGATTGACGTCGTCGCGCGACACGAAGTGAGCCTGACCCTTGAACTGCGTAGAGATTGGGCCGAGCTTGAGCTTGACGACCCCGCGGTACATGTCGCCCTCGATCTCTTGCAGCTCGGCACCCTTCATGCAGGGGGCGATGCGCTCGACGTCGGTGAGTACGTTCCACGTCTGCTCAATGGAGCGATGAACAGTGAACTCGTTCAGCAATGGTTCCATCGGTCGAGATCCTCCAGCGTGTCGATGTCGGCTACCGATCCTACGCAGGCCACCGGGTAGACCCACTCCGGATGGGCACGGATCACGCCGCGGGCACCCTCGTCGCCGGTGGTGGGTAGCAACGGCCAGACCTCCCGAGAAAGGCGGACGGGGTTGGGGCCCGGCACATCGTCATATGTTGCGATCACGATGCGGGCATCGGCGGGCGCCTCCGCCACCGCCGCCCACGCGGCCGCCGTGACAAATGGCTGGTCGGCGAGGCCGATGGTGACGGCGTCGGCGCCCAACTGGCGAGCGGCCTCGACCGCGACCTGGACAGAACTGGCCTGTCCAGTCGCCCAGTCGGCGTTGTGGCGAACAATGGCATGCGCCGGCCACGGCAGCTCGGCAGCGCCCGTGACAACGATGACATGGTCGAATCCGGCGGCTTGCACCTGGTGCAGTGCCCACTCCCACACGGGCCGCCCCTGC
>JANOYI010000135.1:0-5384 GCA_031428795.1 Ilumatobacteraceae bacterium
CCCGCAGCGTCGAGGTCCGCAAAGTCAACGGCGAGCCCATCATGCCCGCGATGCCCGTCGCAGCCGCCTTGCAAATCGCCGGCTTCACCGAGGGCTACAAAGGCTGGTCCGTCCGCGCCTGAAGCCATGCCCCGCGCCAACCCGGTTTACGTAAACGCTGTCGGCGCGTCACCTGCGGCGGTGAGCGCGAAGCCTTGACACAAAGCCGCGGCTCCGGCCCTCCGAATCTCTACATCGGCGCTGAGATGCGGTAGTACCGCAGGTGACCGCCGATGTACGACGGTCGCCGAAGTTGCGACGGGTCAGCTGGTGCGGTGGACGGCGCGGAGGCCGGCCCAGGCCATGTCGGCGACTTGCTGGCCGAGCACCTCTGGGTCGAACGTGTCGCCACGCTCGACCAGGTAGCGGCTGACGCCTTCGGCGAGACCGACCAGTCCCTGCGCCAGCGTGCGCTGGTGCTCGGGTTCGATGTCGGCGGCGATGAGCGGGGCGATGGCCTTCGCCGTCTCGGCCGTGATGCGACGAATCGTGGTGGTGCTTTCCTCATCACGGTTGGCGCGTGAGCCGAACAGCAGCAGGAACGCATCGTGATCGTCGGCGACCCAGCGGAAGTAGGCGCGAAAGCCCATCTCCGTCTGTTCCTTGCCGTTGGCGGCGCTGACGACGGCCTTACTGACCGCAGTGCGCAGCCGGTTGCCCGCCTCTTCAAGTAGGGCCAGGTAGAGATCCTGCTTGCTGTCGAAGTGCTGGTAGAGCACGGGCTTGGTGACGCCCGCGGCGTCGGCCACGTCGTTCATCGAGGTGGAGTGGAAGCCGTTGCGGGCAAACACCTGCACCGAGACGTCGAGGATTTGCTCTCGACGGGCCGAGGCGGGCAGGCGCATGCTCATGTCGTGAACTTCATAGTAGTTACTAGAGGGTAACAAGCTTTTCGCGTGCCTGAAACCAGCTCATAGACCGCGTTCGCGGTCCTCGCGCTCGGCGGCTTTGACCGCGTAGCCCAACACGATCGCCGGCGCGAGCAGGATCGAGCCGATGATCAGCGAGCCGATCACGATGGCCGAGACCGCCGCGTTGAAGCTGATTGCGAAGCCGATGACGAATGTCGCGATGGCCAGTGCGTAGAACAGATAGCCGATGCGATTCGCCAGCAATGTGTACTTGGCGATCTTCCGTCGACGTGCCCGCACGGGGTCGACGGCCTTGGCGGGAGTTGGTTGAGTCATGGAGTCACAGGCCTGGGGGAAGCAGTCGGTTGACGTTCTCGAAGAAGAAGTAGAGCACGACGGCGAACGGAATGAAGCCAGCGAGGAAGCTGACGTACAGGCGCTTGGTCGCCTTGCCGACGAAGTAGGCGCCGATACCGACGGCCAGTAGCGCCAGGCCCCACATGATGGCGTGGGGGATGGCGGCCGAGTCGTCGAACCAACCACCGCTGAGGCCGTCCTCGGTGATGGTGTTTTCAGCAACGGCGGTTGCCGCGACGGTGGTCGTCGGGCCACCGTCGACCGTTGGCACCGTCTGGCCGGTGACTGTTTCTCCAGTGACGGAGGTTTCGCCGGGGGCGACAACGCTGGTCTCCGGTGGTTCCGCAGGCAACGTCAACTCGGGTTCCGGCGGCACCGTGTTGGCGGACGGGGCAAACACTTGGCCGCTCTGCTCGGGCACCAGAATTGCCTGCACGATCATTCGCTCACGCGAGGTGTACTCGGGGTGGCAGGTGGCAAGCGTCAGAGTGGCAATCGTCGGGTCGACTGTAGGAATGACCAAGGCGTATTCGCTGGGGCTGACGATGATGGTGCCGGTGACGGAGTACGTGAACACTCCGGCGCCGTTGGCCATGGTCACAATGATCAGGTCGCCCGGCTCCAATTCGTCGACGTTGCCGAAGGGTGCGCCGTGAGTGGTGCGGTGGCCCGCGATTGCGGCATTGCCCAATTGCCCCGGCATGGGTGTCTCGCGGAAGTGCCCCGGGCCCTTCTTCAGGTCATCGACGCCGACACCTTGCACAACGAACCAGTCGAGGTCGATCCTGGGAATCTCCATCCGTGCGATCACGTCACCGTTGGGAACCACCGGCGTCGGCGGCGCCACTGGCACGGTGCTGGTGGGGGCAAGAGTCGACTCAGTGGGTGCGATCGTCGAGTCCGTGGGGACAGCAGTGGCGGTCGTGGTGGTGACGACGGTGGTGGTGGCCCGCATCATCTCCTCGAACTGGGACTCGAGGTTGTTCTGCGCGCGGGCCGTCTGGATGCCTGTGCCCCACAGCTGGTAGCCAACGAAGGCGAACATCAGCAGGCCCAGCGTGATCAGCGACTTGCCGATCCCGCCGACCACCCACCGCCAGTCGCGAGGTTGTTTGGGCCGCTGGAAGTACGGCACACGCTTGGGTCGTCTTCGCGCCGATGCGGGGGCGTTCGTCTGCTCAAAGGTTTCGTCGGCGCCGCTCGTCACGGGCGATGACGCTATCTCGCGAGGGCATCTCTACGGCCGTCGCCCCGTCGTGACGGTTGGCGAGAAGCATCGGCGCTGGGTGTCGATGGATGACACACGAACGCCAAAGCTCCTGCGGGTTACCAACCCATCGTTCCTGGGGCGCCCTTGAAGGGTCCGACAACCTTCGACGTGATCCAACCTCCGTAGAAGTTGCCGGGGTTCGGTTGCACCTTTTCGTCGTCGACCCAGCATTCGTCGACTTTCTGTGCGTAGAACGCAAAGTGCCCGGCAATCGCGGCGAAGGTCGGCGTCGGATTGGAGTAACTCCAGGCCGCGTCTGCCACGTCGTCGAGTTGCCAGTACGCAGCCGAGCCCTTCCACTCGCACCATGTCGTAGACGGCGAAGCGCTCAGCCGCGAACGGTCGATATCGGCTGGCGGCAGATAGAAGGCCGGCGGTTGGCTGGTCTCCAAGACTCGCCACGACGACGTGGTGTCGGCAACGGTGCGGCCGCCGTGCACGACTCTCACGCGCCCATCGAACTGCACGACGGCGGGTGGGCGTGGGAAATCCCACACGCTTTCTTGCCCAGGGCCTGGTTCGATTCGCTGCGGTCGCATGTATGAAGTCTTCCGCACGCTGCCGACAGGGGAGACGTCGAGCGCCCAAGATCGGGGGTGGTCCGTTAGCGTTTCTGGCGAAATGGAGCCCGTCCCGCAGCCGGTCGTCGAACTTGTCGACGTAGTGGCGGTGCTGGGCAGTTTTCCGGCGCTCGCGGGAGCGTCGCTCACGGTGGATCGTGGCGAGATTCTTCTGCTGCGCGGCCCGAATGGTGCTGGCAAGACCTCGCTGCTGCGACTCTGCGCCGGGCTGCTACCAGTCGAGCGCGGCACCGCCGTCGTGTTGGGCTGTGATCTGGTCGCCGATCGCGCGTCCGTGCGCAATCGCGTCGGTCTGCTCGGCCATTCAAACGGTCTATATGCCGACTTGACCGTTGCCGACAATGTCCGGTTCTGGGGTGCGACTGTCGGCGCCTCACAGCACGAGATCGATGCATCGCTGACTCGGATGGGCCTGGCGAACCGACTCGCCGATGTTCAGGTCGCGAAGCTCAGTGCCGGCCAGCGTCGTCGCACCGCCCTCGCGTGCCTGGTGGCGCGCCGGGCCCAGTTGTGGCTGCTGGACGAGCCGCACGCGGGCCTCGACGCCGCAGGCCGCGACGACCTCGACGTCACCCTGCGGGCGGCGGCCGCAGCAGGCGCAACTGTCATCGTTGCCAGCCACGAGTTGGAACGTGCGGGTGCGCTTGCAACGCGCGTCGTGGAAGTGGTTGGCGGCCTGGTGCGGCAGGTGGCCGAATGAACGCCTGGCGGATCGCGCGCTTGGTCGCTGCCAAGGACCTGCGGGTCGAGTGGCGCAGTCGTGTCGTCACCAACCAGGTGCTGCCGTTTGCAGCGCTCGTGATGGTGATGTTTGCCTTCGCGCTCGACAACGACCAGGTGCTCACTCGCGTGGCGCCAGGTTTGGTGTGGTTGGCGACGATGTTCAGCCTGATCGTGATCGTGCAGCGGGCATTCGCAGTCGAGACGGCCGATGGCGCACTCGATGCGTTGCAGGTGGCTGGGGTTCGGCCCGGCGGGATTTTCCTGGGCAAGGCGATGGCGTTGGCGGCGCAGCTCGCAGTCCTGGAGGCGATGCTGTTGGTCGCGGCGGTCGTGCTCTACAAAACCGAGATCGTCGCCGGCGGCATCATGTTGTTGGTCACCACCTACGTGGCCGCGACCATCGGGCTGGCATTCGTCGGTACGCTCTATGGCGGTCTCGCTGCCGGGGCCAAAGGGCGCGAAACATTGCTTCCGCTCCTGATGCTCCCGGTGGTGGCACCCGTTCTCATCGGTGCAACACGGGCGACCGAAGCAGCACTCGGTACCGAGAATACGACGCCTAGTGACGGATGGCCCTGGATTGGCCTGCTGGCACTGTTCGCCCTAGTTTTCGGTGTCGGCGGCACGCTGGCCTTTGGCTCGCTCATCGACGAATGACCGGATTCATGACCTCAACTTCTTCCCCCGCCCCCACCGATCGTGCGCCGACATCGACGACGTTCAGTCGCGCGCTCGGCATCGCCTCGCTCGTCGGAATTGGCTGGCTGATTCTGTTCGGCCTGTTCCTTTCGCCCAATGACCGGGTGCAAAAGACGGGCGTCCGCATCCTCTACCTCCACGTGCCGTCGGCGTGGCTGGCGTACCTGGCGTTCATCGTCACCGGCGTCAGCAGCGTGGCGTACCTGTGGAAGCGCACGCGCAGCCTGACGTGGGACCGCATCGCCGGGGCGAGCGCTGAAGTCGGCGTGCTGTTCATGGGCATCACGCTGGTCAGCGGCAGTTTGTGGGGCCGCATCTCGTGGGGCACCTTCTGGACGTGGGACGCACGCCTCACCACCACGGCATTCCTCTTCGTCACATACGTCGGCTACCTCGCCGTGCGTGGGCTTGGCGGCACCCATCAGCAGCGGGCGAAGCGCAGCGCGGTGCTGGCGATCCTGGCGATGCTGGAAGTGCCTCTGGTGCACTTCAGCGTCACCTGGTGGCGCCCGCTGCACCAGAACGAGACGGTGGAGAACGGCAAGCTCAGCGGGCTGATGCTGTTCACGCTGTTCGTCGGGCTGATCGCATTCACGTTGCTCTACGTGTGGCTGGTGCTGCACCGCCAGCGAGTGCTGACGCTGCTCGATCAGGTCGACGACCAAGGCCTTGATGTGGCCATTGCCGAGCGTCGCAACGAAGCCGTTGCGGTCGGGGAGGTTCCGTCATGATCGGCATGCAGAATGCCCCCTATGTGATTGGCAGCTACGTCGTCACCTTCGCCGGTATCGGTTTCTATACGTGGCGAATGCTTGCCCAGGCCCGCAAGGCCGCCCGTCAGGTGCCGCGCGAGGATCGTCCGTG
>JANOYI010000136.1:0-2953 GCA_031428795.1 Ilumatobacteraceae bacterium
TATCCGTGCCGAAGCAACCGACTACGCCCAGGCTGTGCTGGTGCCGGGCGACCCTCGCCGCGCCACGTACATCGCCGAGACCTTCTTCGACCCGGGTGCGCGCGTGGTCAACGAGGAGCGGGGCGCGTTGGGCTACACGGGCACGTACAAGGGCACGCCGCTCAGCGTGCAGGCCGTGGGCATGGGTTGCGCAAGCGCAGCCATCTACTACAACGAGCTGATCCAGCTGGGTGCAAATCGCTTGGTGCGCGTCGGCACTGCAGGCGGGTTGGCTCCAGGGCTACGCATGGCCGACACGATCATCGCAATGAGTGCTACCTCCGACGACCAGATTGTGAGTCAGCTGTGCGGGGGCGATGCGCACTCCCCCACGGCGACCTATTCGTTGGTCGAGCGTGCGGTGCAGTTGTCACGGGAGAGCGGCGCCCGCGTGCATGTCGGCGCCATCGTTTCGTCAGCAATCTTCTACGACACGCGCACGGGCATCATGGACCGCTGGCGCGAGCGCGGCCACCTCGCCGTCGAGATGGAAGCGGCAGTGCTCTACACGTTGGGCGCCCTGAACAAGATCGAGACGCTGTGCATGGCGACCATCAGCGACATCATCGCCGGCAGCGAGCAAGAAACTGCCGAGCGCATCAGCGACGCCGACCTGAAGATCGGCGTCGACAAGATGATGGAAGTCGCCTGCGAAGTCGCCATCAGCTAGGGCTACGCATACTCGGCTACGTCGATTCATGGCCGCTGATGCGAAATTTACTGATTGCTTTTGAAGGGGCGGGGGCGAGTCTCGCCCCGGGCTCGGCCGCCGGAGCACGGGGTGCTTATTTCAGCCGGACGGTAACTGCAGTTACCGGTAGCGGTAACTGGGGTTACCGAGTTGCCAAAACAAATACCCCGGGTCCTGGCTAGCCGTAACCCCACGGGAACCGCCACGCCAACGGCCACCCCTTCAAAAGCAATCAGTAAAAAATCTCGAGCCGTGCGGCCCAAGCGATTTCAGATCAGGCCGAGTTCCTTGACGGCGTCGCGCTCTTCGGCGAGCTCGCCGGTGCTGGCGTCGATCTTGCCGCGGCTGAAGTCGTTGATGTCGAGACCTTGAACGATCGAGTACTCGCCATCCTTGCACACGCACGGGAACGAGGAGATGAGGCCTTCGGGCACGCCGTACGAGCCGTCGCTGACGATCGCCATCGACACCCAGTCACCTGCGGGAGTGCCCAGCGACCACGAGCGAATGTGATCGACCGCGGCATTCGCTGCCGAGGCAGCCGACGATGCGCCGCGGGCTTCGATGATGGCGGCGCCGCGCTTGGCGACCGTCGGGATGTACGTGTCGGCGTACCACGCCTGATCGTTGACCAGGTCGTACGCGTTCTGACCCTTGCCATTCACCTGAACGACAGCATGGTGAATGTCGGGGAACTGGGTGACGCTGTGGTTGCCCCAGATGGTCATGTTGGTGATGTCGTTGACCGTGGTGCCCGTGCGGGCTGCGAGCTGCGAGACGGCACGGTTGTGGTCGAGGCGGGTCATCGCGGTGAAGCGACGGGGATCCAGATCCGGAGCGTTCTGCTGCGCGATCAGTGCGT
This sequence comes from Ilumatobacteraceae bacterium, assembly GCA_031428795.1. Lineage (GTDB taxonomy): Bacteria > Actinomycetota > Acidimicrobiia > Acidimicrobiales > Ilumatobacteraceae > UBA668. The sequence goes on from JANOYI010000136.1 coordinate 1,593, forward strand.
TGGTGTTGGCCGGGTTACCGACGACGAGGATCTTGATGTCCTTCTTCGCGCTGTCGCTGAGGGCCTTGCCCTGCGGCTTGAAGATGCCACCGTTGGCGCTGAGCAAGTCGCTGCGCTCCATGCCCGCTTTGCGCGGCATCGCACCAACCAACAGCGCGACGTCGGCATCGCCGAACGCGACGTTGGCGTCGTCGGTGCAGATGACATCGGCCAGCAGCGGGAAGGCGCAATCGTCCAGCTCCATCTTCACGCCACCGAGCGCGCCGAGGGCCGGCGTGATCTCCAGCAGTTGGAGGATGACGGGAGTATCCGGGCCAAGCATGGAGCCGGAGGCGATGCGGAAGAGGAGGCTGTAGCCGATCTGGCCGGCAGCACCGGTAACAGTGACACGAACAGGAGTGGTCATGCCCGCGAGCGTAGGCCGCGGAAGGCGTCAGCGCGAAAGCGGCTCAGGTGATGAGGGGCAGGCCGAACGCTTCGAGGATGAGGTTGGTGTAAAACGTCGCCGGCCCAGACCCGTTGCACGAGATGTGGATGCCGTCGGCGCACAGCTCGACCTCTGCCGCCTTCACATCCCAATCGATCACCGACACGTTCGGATACTTGTCGGGCAGGGCTCGAATCAACTCGTTGTTGGCCGGAACGTATTCGATGTCGGCGTGGATCGTCATGAACACCACACCCGCGGCGTCGGTGGGTACCTCGACCATGATGGCGTCGAGATCGGATCCGCTCATCGGTGCGTTGGTGCCGACCTGAATCACGATTGTGGTGCCCGCCCCGACATCGCCCGCATCGCGTAATTGGATGACCGCATTCTTCACGCCCTCGGGCCCGCGGCCTTCTCTCACCTGCACGAACACTCCAGCCGATTCCAGCTGCGACACCGCACCGGCCATCACCGACTCACCAATGGCTAGATGCTTCTGTGGCACCTTCGGCACCGTCGTGGTCGTCGCGATCGTCTCACCTGGCACCGTCGTAACCGAATCGACGGGGACAGACTCCGTTGGCAGGGTTGTGTCCTGCCCCTGAGCCGCTGCCTCGAGAGAGCAGTCCACCTCGCCCACGCACTGCGGGTCGGCGCGCAGCAAGCTGAAGGCAGCCAACCCAACCACCAGCGCGGCGGCAACGCCGGCCAGGAGGTGGCGGGTCTGACCACGCAGACCGGCCAGTGAGGCGCGCAGGCCGTTCTTGCGGATGGGTGTTTCGATGAAGCGATAGCTGGCCTCGGTGATGGGTACCGTGATCAGCACACCCAAGATGATCTCTGGAATCGACATCTGGATGTTCGCTTGCTTGCGAATCATCTGGAAGACGGGCCAGTGGTACAGATACAGGCCATAGCTGCGAGTGCCCAC
>JANOYI010000137.1:0-10146 GCA_031428795.1 Ilumatobacteraceae bacterium
CATCTCCGCAATCGCCGCGGCCAACGCTGGCTCGCGTCGGGCCGCAATGAACGCTTCGAGATGCATTGCTTCCTGATCGTCGAGCGGCTGGTCGGCACGGCTGGACTCAGCGAGCATCTCCGCGACGGGTTGCTCGCTGAAGCGGTTGGCAAGCGAGTTCTGCTCGACCTCTGCTAGCACGGCGGCCAGCAGCAGTTCATCCTTCGATGCGAACCGGCCGTACACCGCTCCACTGGAAAGTCCAGACTCGCGAACGATGTCCATGATCTTCGTGCCGTCGTAGCCCTTCGACGCGAACACGCGACCGGCCGCTGCAAGCAGCTGGTCGCGCAGCGGGTCGGCGCCCGGTGAGGGGGCAGGTTCGCTGTTCAGTTGGCGACTTCGAGGATGCGAATGGGCAGCTCGCGGGGGCCACGGATTTGACCGGCGCTCCAGCGGGTGTCGCCGGCGAGCTCGAAGCTGGGGAAGCGCTTGATGAACTCCTCGATTGCGACCTTCAGTTCCAGGCGAGCCAGGTTGGAACCGAGGCAACGGTGGATGCCCAGGCCAAACGCGGCGTGCCGGTTTTCCTCTCGGTCGACGATGAACTCGTCGGGGCCTTCGAACTTCAGCGGGTCGCGGTTGGCGGCCGGGAACGGCAGCAGCACCCAGTCGTCCTTCTTCATCGGGCAGCCGTGGAAGTCGACGTCCTTGGCGACCAGGCGGGCCATGGTGACGGGGGCGTAGGCACGCAGGAACTCCTCCAGCGCGAACGTCATCACTTCCGGATCGTCGAGCAGTCGCTGGTGGTCTTCGGGATGCTGAGCGAGGTGCCACAGTGAGGACCCGATGGCCGACCACGTCGTGTCGATTCCCGCGATCAGCAGCAGGATGATCATGCCACCGGCGATCTCGTCGGTGACCGGGAAACCCTCGATCTCGACGTTCATCAGGTAGCTGGTGAGGTCTTCGCGCGGGTTGTCGCGATGGTCCTGGATCTGGGCGAGGATGTAGTTACCCAGGTCGTCCATGCCCTCGCGGGTGCCCGGCTCCTCGGCGATGCGCTCGAGCACGTCGTGGACGAACTTGCGAAACAGCGCTTCGTCCTTCTCTGGGAAACCGAGCATGCGACCGATGACGTTGACCGGGATGTTCTGTGCGTACTGCACTGCGGCATCGATGATTGTGTCGCCGGGAGTGATTTCGCCGATTTCGTCGAGCAGCTTGTGGCACAGCAGCCTGATCTCGGGTTCCAATGGCTCAATCATGCGGGGAGCAAAGGCGGGCAGCAAGAGTCGGCGAGCCATGTTGTGGAACGGCGGGTCGCTGGTGATCGGCGGGGCACCACCGATGGGTGCCGGCAACGCCAGGTCGCCTGGGCGACCAACGGAGACAACGACGGCGCGGCTGGTGAAGTTCTCCGTGTCGTACGCGACTTCGTTCACCGTGTCGTGCGTGATAGGCACCCACATGCCGCCGTAGCGATCGGAGTGGGCGACCGGACAGCCGCCCTCGCGCAGCTCCTTCCAGACCTCCGGAGCATTGCGGTTGTAACTCGGGTCGGCGTGGTCGAAGTCGGTTGCGAAGTCGGTCACCGGGCCGTAGTCATCAGCGTTGTACGGCACGCGTTGCCAAATGTGGGTGCCCTCGGGGCTGTCACCGAAAACCGGGGGAACGTAGCCAGGTGCCGGCGCGACGGAGGTCGCTTCGTGCGTGGGCTTGTCGACGATGTCGGTCATGTCAGATGTTCTCCGTGATCTTGATCGCATACTCGGGGCAGTTGGACGCTGCGAGGCGAGCCTTGGCGTGCAGCTCATCGGGCACATCGCCATCGACGAGCAAGAGCGCCTGGCCGTAGTCGTCGACGTCGAACAATTCCGGTGCCAACGCATAGCAACGGTTGTGACCCTGGCACTTTTCCGAATCGAGGTGAACTCGCATCCGGCGACTCTAAAGCGGATCGCCGACCAATGGAAGCCCAAGAGGAAAGTTTTTTCTTGATCTCCTTTCGAGGCCGACCGGCGTTCGAAGCTGCTGGAGAATGCGGCAATATGTGAGTCGTCCGAGCGAAAGAGGAGATGTGATGGCCGAAGAGTTCGAGGGTAGGGACTTCACCGATGCGGTGTTCTGGGGCGTCGACCTCACGAATGCAACACTGCGCGACGTCAACTTCACCGGTGCGCGGATGAAGAACGTGTGGCTTGTCGACGTCGATATCGACGGGCTGGTTGACCGGCTTGTCGTCAACGGTGTGGACGTCGGCGCATTCGTGAATGAGCATGACGCCTGGTATCCCTTGCGCGGAATGCTGCGACCCACCGACGGTGCTGGAGTTCGCGCAGCACTTGACGCACTCGATGCAGCGTGGTCCGCCACCATCGACGACGCACGAAGTCTCGGCGACGTGAAGCTGCATGAGTCCGTAGGCGGGGAGTTCTCATTCATCCAGACTCAGCAGCACCTCGTGTTCGGCGTCGACAAGTGGTTCAGCGGTCCGTTGCTCGGCCGGGACACCTTCCACGCTTTCGGTTTACCGAACACGGGCTCACGTGACTTCGGCTGGAACGGCTTGGATCTCGACGCGCAACCCACCCTTGACGAGGTGATGATCGTTCGATCCCAGCAGTCAGCACAGTTGCGTGCGTTCGCTGAAGGCCTGTCGGAGGACGACTTTGGTCGCGAGGTCGAAGTAATGGAGAACGGCACCGTTCCACTGATCGAGTGCTACTACACGGTCTTCGAAGAATCGTTCGAGCACCACCGCTATGCGCTACGCGACCTCGCAGAACTGAATTGACTATCGCCGCAATCGACCACGTGTTGATCCGCCTCGATGCGGACGTCATCGACCAGACCGACCGGGCGCCGATGAATGCGTTGCGCCACAGCGGGGCCTCCCGGATGGTGGCCTTCGCGTATGGCACCGTGCCCACCGTCGGCCCACGGCTGCTGTCGATGTCCACGTATCGATGGGGGTCGCGGCGCGCGAGACGGTGATCGTCGGACTTGTCGGTGCGGGGGGCTTGGGCCGAACACTTGCTCAGCAAAACGCTGCGCAAGATGAAGCGGGAATGTTGAACACTGTGGTCGCCCTCATCCTGGTCTCGATACTCATCGACACGGTCGGGCGCCGGCTACGCCTCGCCTTCTCGTGACCAAGCTGCTCAGCCTGCGGTTCCTGTTGCGAAACAGTCTGGAACTCCAGCGGGGCTCGCAGCGTTACGGCTGAGATCTTGTATTTCAGGCCGTGCTGCGGGCCGAGACCAGGAATTGTGCGCCGCCAGTTGGCCGGTTGACGACCATGCCGATCGGGTGGGGCAGCTTGGTGCTGATCGGGGTGAGGTCGAGTCGTTGGGCGAGACGGGCGATGATGAGGGTGAGCTCCATCTGAGCGAGGGCGAACCCAATGCACATGTGTGGACCGCGTCCGAACGGTACCCAGGCTTGATCGCTCATGGCTTTCTGTTCCGGCGTCATGTTCGTGTACCGGTCGGGGTCGAAGCGCAGCGGTTCCGTCCACGACCGCGGATCGCGCCCGGCGAGGTGCGGTGACCACACCAACAGCGTTCCTTTCCGGACCAAATGCTCCCCAAGATGAAGGTCGGTGGCGGCCATGCGAGCAGCGACGAGCCCGGCTGGATGAAGCCGCAGAGACTCGTGCACGACGCGTTGGGCGTACTCGAGACCGGCAAGGGTGCCGTGGTCGGGTTCGGTCTTTGCTGCGTTGATTGGTTCGAGAACGGCGTCAGCTTCGACCCTCAATCGCTGCCACGCATCGGATGACATCGCTGCGCACCACAGAATCCACGCCAGCGCCGACGCTGTGGTGTCGTATCCCGCGCCAATCAGGGTCTTGACCTGATCGCGGATCTCAGCGTCGGACAGCGAGCCCTCGATCACGATTGCCTCGAGAATGTCGAACGGATCGCCGGTTGGCTGGGAGCGGCGTTGGGCAATTTCGGCATCGATGATTGCGGCGATCGCTCGTCCGTCGGCGCGGACGCGCGAGCGCGCTGTGAAGGGGAATGGGTGAGGAAGCTGTTTGACCGCAGGTGCTTCGATGAACTGCTGCGGGCGTTCGTAGAGGTCGCCGATCTCGTCGGCTCGTTCGGCGAGCCGTTCACCAAAGAAGGCGTGCACAGTGATTCCGAGGATGAGGTTGCGACCGACGGGGTAGAGATCGAGTTCGGCGCGATGGGTTCCGACCTGTTGGACAACACGATCGAGTGCGGAGTCGGTGCGTGCCACGATCATTGGGATCCAGCTGTTGAGCCGACGGCGAGTGAAAGCCGTCTGTACCGAACTTCGCCGGCGACGGTGATCGTCTCCGTCGGACACGATCATCGAGCCCTTGCCGACGACGAACCTGACCCCAACTGCGTTGAACTTGTGGCCCCATCGAAACAACTCGGCGGGCATCGAGAACATCTGGTGGAGCAGGGCAGGATCGCCGATCACGGCGATGCGCGTCGGGCCGAGCCGCAGTTCGCTGATCGGCCCGTACGTGTCGTTCAGTCCATCGAGTGCTGTCGACGGGTCAGCGAATAGCTGGCGAACTCGACGCAGCTTGTCGAGTCCGCTCGGTCCTGGGATCGCCGTACTGGTCACCGAGGTCGACGATTCTGACGAGGTCATGGTCCGATCATCTCAGATGTGAGCGCCGGCCTTTTTCGGGACGTCCGAATCTCTCGAACCGGCGCCACCAAAGCGGGGTCGGGCGAGAACCTGAGTTCGCGAAGTCGGTTATCGACAGGTCTAGTCGTGATACTCGACCGCTCCGGGCTTGAGTTGTACCCGGCGGAGCAGTTGCGCGTTGAGGGCGACCACGATGGTCGACAGGCTCATCAATATGGCGCCGACGGCGGGGGACAGGGTGACTCCTGCCCACGCGAACGCACCGGCAGCGAGCGGAATTGCGACGATGTTGTAACCAGCCGCCCATGCAAGGTTCTGAATCATTTTGCGATAGCTGGCACGTGAGAGGCGGATGACGCCCGCAACGCTGCGGGGGTCGCTGGAGGCGAGCACGACGCCTGCTGATTCGATGGCAACATCTGTGCCGGCGCCGATCGCGAGACCTACATCCGCACGGGCGAGCGCTGGTGCGTCGTTGACGCCATCTCCGACCATTGCAACGGTGATGCCTCGCTGCTGGAGCTCGGACACGGCTTTGTCCTTGTCCTCGGGGAGCACTTCGGCGAACACGTTGGCGATTCCGAGGTCGCGCCCGACGGCCTCGGCGACCTGGCGAGCATCGCCGGTGATCATCGCGACATCGACACCCATCTCGCGCAGCTCGGCGACTGCCTGCCTGGCCTCGGGCCGTATCTCGTCCTCGAGTGCCATGGCACCAACGATCTCGGTGTCGGTTGCGAGGTAGAGCACGGCGGCACCCCGCTGTTCCCACCCGTTGACGGCGTCGCGTAGCGATGCGGGAACTTCGAGCTGGCGCAGGCGCAGTAGCGCCGGTCCGCCAACGGCGTAGGTGGCCCCGTCGATGTCGGCGGTGACACCGCGCCCGGTGATCGAGCGGAAGTTGGTTGCCTTCAGCACGTTGTCGCCGGCGGCGGTGACGATCGCGCGGGCGAGGGGGTGTTCGCTTTCGGCTTCGACGGCTGCGGCGGTGCGCACCACCCGCTCGTTGTCGAACGAGTTGGCTCCAGCGACACCCGTCACGACGTGGGCACCTTTGGTGAGTGTGCCGGTTTTGTCGAACAGGACGGTGTTGATAGAGCGCATGCGTTCAAGGGCGAGGCGGTCCTTGACGAGGATCCCCGCCTTGGCCGACACCGCGGTCGAGATGGCGATCACGAGTGGGATGGCAAGGCCGAGTGCGTGCGGGCAAGCGATCACGAGCACCGTGACGGTTCTGACGATTGCTTCGTTAAGGTCGCCGAGCGCCCACCATATGAAGAAGGTGACAAGTGCAGAGGCGACCGCGACGTAGAACAACAGGGCGGCGAAGCGGTCGGCGAGTACCTGAGCTCGGCTTTGGCTGGCCTGTGCGTCGGCGACCAGCCGCTGGATGCCAGCAAGAGCGGTGTCGTCGCCGATGGCGTTCACACGAATCCGAATGGAGCTGTCGGTCGACACGGTGCCGGCCACGACGCGATCGCCGACGGACCGGTTGACGGGCTTGGACTCACCCGTGATCATCGACTCGTCAACTTCGGCGCTTCCATCAACGACTGTGCCGTCGGCGGGAACCCGTGCGCCGGGACGGACCAACACGACGTCACCAACCTGCAGCTCCGACGCGGGAACGGGGCGGATCGTGTCACCATCGACGAGGTCGGCCTCGTCAGGAATCAGTGCTGCGAGAGCAGCAAGCGCATTCTGTGCTTGGCCGATTGCCTTCATTTCCTGCCAGTGTCCGAGCAGCATGATCGTGACCAGCGCAGCGAGTTCCCACCAGAACTCGAGGTCGAGCCAGCCGAGACTGGTGGCCATCGAGGCGACGTAGGCAACGCTGATCGCCATTGAGATCAGCAACATCATTCCGGGCTGGCGGTCGCGGACCTCGGCGACACCACCAGCGAGGAATGGCCAGCCTCCCCACAAGAACACGATTGAGCCGAGCACCGGCCCGTACCACTCCATCAGCGGCAGGTCGACGGAGTAGTTGAACCAATCCATCACCATGTGGCTCGTGAGTACGAGCGGGATGGTGAGGGCCAGCGTCAACCAGAACCGACGCCGGAACATCTCGGGGTCGTGCCCCGCATGCTTGTCGTGTCCGGTATTGCCAGCATCGGGGTGATGGCCATGCGCGGCGTCGTGATCAGTGACCTCTGTCGGGTCAGCGGTGGGCGGGTGGCTGTGGACGTGGTTCATGACAACCTCCTCGCCTGGCATCAACTGTACCCCCGGGGGGTATATTGCACCGTCCTCGAAAAAGATTCTGGGCCAGGAGGTGAAAGGGCTCGCGCGATCCACTCAAACCGAGGTTGCGGCGAACACGGTAACGGCGAGGAACGCGGCGGAGGAGGGCACGAGCCCGGCGGCGACAAGGCATGGTTCGCGACCGCGATGATGCCGGCTAGCTGGACGAAGGTTGTCGCGATGCTGGCCAGATGTGCGCCGGCGACAGCGGGCCGAAGCTGGCCTTCCGAGCGCGAAATGCGACCCATCGACGCCGTCGTCGCACTCGCGGAGATGAAACCGCCAGCGAGCGGTTCGGTGTGGGTATCGCGTCAGCCGTCAACGACCCCGTCAGCTTCGATTGACGGGGGAGTCGGTCGTTCACGCGGCAGACAGATCGTGACCGACGAGCATCCCGTGCTCGGCAACGCACTCGTTCAACGCGAGCAGAGTGCGGCGCGCAGCTCGGGGTCCAGCCGAACTGAGACGACGTCGGCGGGCGCTGAGCCGATCAGGGGTCGGCCTCGACGTCGACGGCCCAGGCCTCTGGCCGTTCGTGGCGTCGGTGGAGGTAAAGCGTTCACTGGACGGTGTTTCGCACCGATCCAACGATGGGTGCGCCGGACGGATCGTAGATGTAGCACTCGTAACCGCCGTAAGCCGCTTTCCAGGTCAGCTCGCGGGTGAAGACGACGTAGACGTTGTAAATGGACAGGTCGTAGACGATTCCGACATAGTCGGTGAACGGACCACCGACGCAGGTGACCGCCACTTCTTCGGCCACCGCGTCCTCCCCCGGGTAGGTGCGGTCGCGATCGGGATTGAGTTCTCCCTTGTGGAACAATTCGCCATCGTGCGGGTCATCGCACGCCACGGGGTCGAAGCCGACGGCGTCGATGATCTCCTCGAGATCAATTTCGGGAAGGTTGAAGCACGAGCCGGTGGCGGCGTCGTGATCGGCCGGCTTGTAATTCACGATGTCCTGGATCGCCGCAACCACGCCGACGCCCCCGAACGCGAAGATGCCGAGCAGACCGAGAATCCACCCCCGTCGCGCCATCGCGAGATCTGTCTCTCGCGGGGCGGAGCGACGGATCTCGCTGGCCGCGATGAGCCCGAAGATCAGTGCGAGCAGAGGAACGACCAGGGTGAAGAACAGCAGGATTCCGCACCACCCGAGTACGAGTGCGGCGGTTGCCTTGCCGTTTCGGTGCGGCTGGATGCCGGCGGGCGGTCCCTCGTACGGGATCTGGGCCCGGTAACGAAACGGACTCTCAGCCGGCGGAGACGGCAGATACGGTCTGGGCGGCGTAGGTAGGTCGAACGGACCCGTCATTGGGAGACCTCTCTGGTTCGGCGATCGCGAGATGGCGATCGCAGTTGATCCATGAGACATCGCTGGCCGGACGCGAACAATGGGCGCGCACACAGATTTTCGTGCGCGTCCCGAACGAACCCGATCGTCGGCAAAACCAGGTGACCCTGTGCACCCGCCCATGGTGGCAGTTGTCGCCGTCTGCTTCCATGAACCTCGTGCGGTCACCTCCACATGCCACAGAGATGGATTTGAAAGGCGGCGCGAAGTTCGGGCGGGTCTCGAGCCACAAAGGCAATCGTGACACTGCGTGACGCCGTGCGGTGGGGGAGGCTCCCAAGAAGCCCAGCCGAGATGGCTGATCCTCCGAAGCTCGGCGACGCACCGACCGATCAAAGCATGGCCGACGTCACCACGGCTCCGTAGAGCTGGACAGCTGGGCCGAAACCTGCTTCAGGGTGGACCTGCCACTCGTCCCCTGACCGCCACCCGCGGTCCTGCCAAAGCCTCCGCGCTTGCACGGCTCGGGCGTAGCTTCGGAAGCCTTCACCGCTGAACGCGATGGGGTCCGACGCTAGCCAGCCGGAACCCGAGGTTCACCAGTTCGGTTTGAACTGTGCTTGAAGGGGGGAGTGTGGGCATGGCGTGCCTCCCTGGTGCGTCCTCATCGGAAGGGTCGTGCCATGTCAGAGATCGAAGTTAACTCGAGGTTCCTCAGTCGCGTTGGTGTACATGTTGAAGACAGCGGGGGATCTGGTCGGCCCGTCGTTCTGATCCATGGATGGCCCTTGTCCGGGGAGAGTTGGAAGGCTCAGATGCCGGCGCTGCGCGACGCCGGGTTCCGAGCGATCGCGTATGACCGCCGTGGATTCGGTCGCAGTGACAAGCCCGGCGGCGGATATGACTACGACACGCTCACCGACGATCTGGAGGGGCTGCTGGCGGAACTCGATGTGCGCGATGTCACCTTGGTCGGCTTCTCGATGGGTGGCGGCGAAGTTGCCCGATACGTCACCAGGTACGGACAGGATCGGCTGCGAAGCGTGGTGTTTGCAGCTGCAGTGCCTCCGTACTTGCTGCAATCCGACGACAACCCGGACGGTCCGCTCACCAAGGAGCATGCTGCGGCCATGACTGCGGATCTGACTGCTGACCGCGACGGATTCTTCGACACGTTCGCGACGCAGTTCTTCTCCGTGAACGGAGAGTTGAAAGTCACCGAAGCACAACGCCGGGAAGCAATCGCGCTGTGCGAACAGTCGGACCAGAAGGCTGCACTCGCATGTATGGCCTCGTTCGGAACCGAAGATTTCCGCGCCGACCTTCCTGCGGTCACCGTGCCTACTCTCGTCATTCACGGCGATGGCGACGCTGTCGTGGACTTTCACGGATCGGGCGCGCGAACCCACGCCGCCATCCCACACAGCCAACTCAATGTGATCACTGGCGCACCCCATGGGTGCAACGTCAGTCATCCCGAAGAGTTCAACCGTGTCCTACTGGAGTTCCTGAACTCTTGACGCCCACGACGGCACAGAGCTGAACTCGGCCGGGTGACTCCTGGGGCTTCGTTCGTAAAGTCCGACGGGGATGGCTGGACATCGACGACTTGACGTTTCGGACCGCTTGCACCCGGGTACGACAGGTGATCCGAGGAGGCCTGAAATGGCGCTGAGTAAAAAGCAGGAGGACCGTCTGCCGGCGACGCTGGCGCGTTCCTCGCGGAAAGCCCAGGCCACTTACATGCATACGCTCGAAGCAGCCGAGAAAGTGCACGGTGATGGCGAGGCCGCCCATCGCATCGCATTCGCGTCGCTCAAGCACTCCTTCGAGAAGGTCGGCCATCACTGGGAGCCCAAGACAGAGCCAGGGCCGAGCGACGCCCAGGATGCAAAGCGGGGTGAGGAAGCCCTCAACAGTGACACGCCGACCGCCGGCGGAGTGAACGCCAATGCCTCAAAGGTTCATCTGCTTGCCGTAGCCAAGCGACT
>JANOYI010000138.1:0-8110 GCA_031428795.1 Ilumatobacteraceae bacterium
CGAGGTTCTCGCCGACTTCGCGGAAGCTCTTGCGCTCGCCGTCGAGCAGCCCGAACCGGGCTTCGATGGCGTAACGGGCACGCTTGTCGAGCGTGCCGAGCAGCTCGTCGAGCAGCTCGTTGTCGACCATCGACATCACGGCGTCTTCGGGGGTGCCGTCGCCGTTGGCCATCAGGTCGCCGAGGGTGGCGTCGCCATCGTCGCCGATCGTCTTGTCGAGCGAGACGGGGGTGGTGAGGCGGTGCAGTTCGGCGTTGCCGACGTCGAGCGTCTCGCCATCGCCGCTGGCCTGACGCAGGGCCGCACGAAGGCTGGCCGAACGAGCGCCCGGGATGCGGATGAGGCTGGCCTTCTGGTCGAGTGCACGGCCGATGGCCTGGCGGATCCAGAAGGTTGCGTAGGTGGAGAACTTGAAGCCACGGCGCCAGTCGAACTTGTCGACTGCGTGCTCGAGACCGAGGTTACCCTCCTGGATGAGATCGAGGAGATCCATGCCCTGGGGGAGGGGATAGCGGCGAGCGATGCTCACGACGAGGCGCAGGTTGGCGCGAATAAAGCGGTCCTTGGCTTCAGCTGCCTTGGCCACGGAGGCCTTCAGCGCTGCGCCTTTCTCGCCAGCAGCAAGACGGTCAGCCGCTTCGCGGCCCGCCTCGATCACGCGGGAGAGCTCGCGCTCTTCTTCCGCATTCAGCAGCGACACCTTTCCGATGTCGTTCAGGTACAGTCCGATTGAGTCATTCATGGCAAGTTGTCTCAACTCTTTGGTTCGTGATCAGATTCCCGAGGGACGTGTGTCATTTGGCACATTGTGCTGGCAGACTTCACGCTGGCAAGACGTACGGCAACCGTTCAAGACGGCGTCCGAACATCCCGACCGTTCAGGGTTCGTGGTGGGGGACATACAACAGTACTACATCGGCGCGTTGGTGTCATGTCGAAAGTGAACTTGCCCGTATCCTGACGATTGTCGCGCCTTCAGCCAGGCGCCGTCGGTGGTCCAGCGGCCCGGTCCGACGCTCCAAGCAGGTGTGATTCCTCTACACTCGCCCCTCGTGCCTCAACGGATCGGTTTGTTCGGCGGCACGTTCGACCCCCCTCACGTTGGCCATCTCGTCACGGCGGTCAACGTGCGCCATGCCCTGCAGCTTGATGTCGTCATTTTGATGGTCGCGAACGTTCCCTGGCAGAAGGTGGGTGCTCGGCCGATTACCGACGCTCATGCCCGATTGGCCATGGTCGAGGCGGCAGTTGCAGATGTCGCCGGACTGTGCGCCGGTCGGGCCGAGATCGACCACGGCGGGCACAGCTTTACCGCCGATACGCTGGAGTTCTTGTCACAGCAGCACCCGGGAGCGTCACTCTTCACCATCGTCGGCGACGATGCCGCCTCGAAAATCGAGACGTGGGAACGTTACGAAGAGGTCGCTGCGCGCTCGACGCTGGTGGTTGTGGACCGTCCTGGCGATCCGGTCGACCTGCCCTCGGGGTTCGGTTGGGTGCGCGTCGAGGTGCCCCGGTTGGAGGTTTCCAGCACCGATTTGCGTGATCGCTGCAGAGACGGCCGACCGCTGGACTACCTGGTGACTGAGCCTGTTTTGGACGTGATTCGGTCGCTCGGGCTGTATGAGGTCGCCGAATGAGCGCACTGCCGGGCGTTCGCCGCCGCCGCACCGCCATCATGCTTGCCGCGAATCTCTTCGCCGTCGTTGCCCTGGGCGGCATTGTGTACACCGGCGTGCGTGCCCTGAAGCGATACGAGGGTGCAACCAAAGTCGGAGTCGAGTCGATCAAACTGCCAGTGACTCCAGTCGGAATGCTGGCCACCGTCGACGCCGATGACCAGCTCACGAGCATTGCGACTTTTGTGTTGACGGCCGGCTCGCAGCTGGGCGGCGTCATCGTGACGGTTCCAGTGTCGTCCGATTCGACTGGCGGCGTAGGTGTCGATCGCATTCCGCTCACGCAGGTCTATCGAGACGGTGGAGCGGAATCGCTGGCGCTCGCTGTCGAAAGCGTGCTGTCGTTGACTCTCGACTTCACCGCTGTTGCCCCTCCAACCGAGGCCGAAGCGTTGTTGGCGCCGGTGGCACCGGTTGCCGTAGTGCTGCCAGCCGATGTCCAGAGCACGGACGCAGGCGGCGACACAGATGTGGAATTTCCTGCCGGCGAGGCAAGTCTCACAGCCGCTCAGGTTGTCGAGGTATTGACTGCCACCGCCGACACGCAACTCGATGTCGACCGTCGCGGCAATATCGACGCTGTGTGGGCAGGCGTTGCCGCCGAAGTTGGCGATGGGCAGACCACCCCCGACGTGTCCGTGCCCCTCACTTCGCTCGCTGACTTGATGGACCGACTGTTCGCTGCGCCGGTCGAGGCGCGAGGGCTTCCCGCCGACCCGATCGTCGCTGCCGACAATCCGGATGGCAAAGACGTGGAGACACTGGTCCGTGCTGAGGCCATCTTCGTGCTCGCATCCATTGCGCCGGCGTCGATGTCGACTCCGTCGACGGGTCTGGTGTACCGCGTCGAAGCGCCGCCCGGCTACGAGGCGCGCGTCAAGTTTGCCGTCGGAGCGATCTTGTTTCTCGGGAGCAACGTCGTCTCGGTGTACATGGGCGGCGAGGTACGCGAAGCGACGTTGCTGTACGTGAATGACCCACGCTTGGTGGAAGAAGCCGAGAGCGGCAACGCCCTGTTTGGCAACACTGAGACGCTTACCCCCGACGTACCAATCGAGGGCATCGACGTCGTTCTGCAACTTGGTACTGATTTCCTCAACGGAGTTGGCGACGAACTGCCCAGCACCACAACCTCGACAACGGAGCCCTCATGACTCAGACAGCCGGAGAGGCAGCACTGCAGCTTGCAAAGGTTGCCGCACGTGCCGCCGACGCCAAGAAGGCCGAGCACACGCTCGTCCTAGAAGTGGGTGACGTGCTGCAAATCACCGACTACTTCGTGATCGCCAGCGCTGGCAACCGCCGTTTGGTGAAGGCAGTGGTCGATGCGGTAGAGGATGCAGTTCGCGATGAGCTGGGCCGCACGCCCATCCGCTCCGAGGGTATGAGTGAGCAGCAGTGGGTGCTGGTGGACTACGGCGATGTCGTGGTTCACATCTTTGCCGAAGAGATTCGGATGTATTACGAAATCGAGCGCCTGTACCGAGACGTCCCCAAGATCGAGTGGGCCGACCCAGAGGCCGCTGACTCGGGCGCTGGCACGGATGCCGACGACGGTGGATCGGCTGCCGAGATCTAAATTCCTTGTGAGTATGTGATCGTCGTCACCGATGACTGTGCTGTCAGTATCGCTATCTTAGATACCCACATGGCAATCACTCTTTCCGGTCCCTTCGACACCGCCCAGCTTCCCCGCATCGCACCCGACCCAGTCACCGTCACGGTGGCCCGCACGGTCGCACCCGGCTTCGAGGCGCAGTACGTGCAGTGGACCGACGACGTGGTGACCACGCTGCGCAAGTTCCACGGCTGCCTCGGCGCCGGAGTGCTGCACCCCGGCCCCGACGGTGGCGAGCATCAGATCATCTTTCGCTTCGTCGACGGCATTCACCTTCGTGAGTGGGAGCGGTCGCCCCAGCGCGCTGCGCTGATGGCGCGTGCGTCCGGTTTCGTATCGCGCGAGCGCATTCAGCGCACCGTTGGCGTCGACAACTGGTTCGAGCTCTCGGATCGGGCCGAGCCCAAGCGGACCAAGTTGGGTCGTATCGCCACTGACGTCGCGTGGGTGTATCCCATCGCCATCCTGCTGTCGTTGGTCGTGGCACCGCGGATCGCCGAGCTGCCCAACGCAGTGCGTGTCACCATCTCGACGCTGCTGATCACCGCAGTCATGCGTTTGGCGGTCGGCCCGATGCGTACAAAGCTGCGATCGCGCCGCACGCTCTGAGCGACTCGGGTGATCGCTTTGTGCCGCACGTTTTGAGAGGCATGGGCGCGCTGGTATCGTCCTGCACTCGTTCGGGGCTGTAGCTCAGTTGGTAGAGCACTTCCATGGCATGGAAGGGGTCTGGGGTTCGATTCCCCACAGCTCCACGAACAAACCCCAGGTCATATGGCCTGGGGTTGTTTCGTTTTCGGACTCATAACTCGGCGCCGCGTGAACCGCGGCAGTCTTCTGGCTGTTCGGCGGGTGGTCGCGACATCGCGGAGCTCGGTAACCCTGCCTTGAGACGCAGGGTTAGGCCTTGGCGCGGGTCTTTCGCAAGAGAGGGTCGGCCCAGCGCAGGGTGGTGTCGGCGATACGCATGACGCGGCCGGCCGCGCCGGGTGTGGCGCTGTCGATCAGGTTGCCCATCACGGCCAGCGTGATGTCGGCGGTGGTCTGCGTGCCGACGGCGATGCGTAGGCCGGGCTTCAGCAACCACGGGTGGCCGATGATGAAGCTGAAGCGGCGGCCGGTGCGGAGGAAGGCATCGAAGCGGTCTCCAACGACGCGGTCGTAGTTCGCCGTGGCATTGGCGGGATCGGCGATGAACTCTTCGACGGCAACAATGCCACTTTCGAGCGCATAATCGATTCCCTCACCGTTCATCGGGTTGACGAAACCGGCAGCATCGCCGATGGCCACCCAACCGAGACCGAAGCGCTTGAGGCTGCTCATGGGCAGACGCCACGCCCGCGGCTTGTCGATGTACTCGCCCAGCGACCACGGTTCGCGCACGATGGCTGTGTACTGATCGAGCAGGCGGTTGAGATTGAGCTTCTTGAAGGCCTTCATCGTGCTCAGCGCGCCGACACCGATGTTGACGGTGCCGTCCCCGGCAGGGAACATCCAGCCGTAGCCCGGCACCGCCGTGCCGTGCTCGTCGCGCAGGCTGAGGCATGCCTCCAGGTGACGTTCGGCGTGGCGTGGCGTGGGCGCGTACGCCCGAATTGCCAGGCCGAAAGTTTCTTCCGGGTCGCGTTCGGCGCCGAGCATCTTGGCGGCCAGGCCCTGCGCGCCGGCGGCCAAAATGGTGAGCGGGGCAGTCACTCGCTCGCCGCCCGCGTCGACACCGACGACCTGGCCGTTCTCGATCGCAGGCAGGGCCTCCGTGTCGAAGCGCACGTCGGCGCCGGCTGCGATGGCCTCATCGATGAGGAACGTGTCGAGCTTGTTGCGCGGCCACACGGCGCCGTGCGCGGGAAAGCGGGTACCGCTGGGCCACGCCAGCTCTCGCGTCTTCTTGCCCGCGATCATGCGCAGCCCGTCGATGCGATGCGAGCCGGACATGTCGATGTGCAACTCGTTCAGAGCGGCTACCGCACGCGGCGTCAGGCCGTCGCCGCACACTTTGTCGCGACCGTGAGGGCCTTTCTCGAAGACGCTGACCTTCAGCCCGGCGCGTGCGGCGACCATGGCCGCCGCCGAACCGCCGGGCCCGCCGCCGATGATGACCAAGTCCTGCTGCTGCACGGCTACAGCCTGCCAGTGATCGTGGTGCAACGCTCAGTTCGGTCCGGTGGACTCCGTCACAGCCGAGCTCGTCGTGCGAATAGCCGGTACGACTGTGCTGGCTACAAACGTTTGGAACACTATGATGCCGCGCGACGCGTCGGCCGTCGAGGGGGAACACGTATGGCGATCACGGATTTTGCGGTGAACTACTTCAGTCTCGCGGGCAAGAACGCGATCGTGACGGGGGGCAACACCGGGCTCGGCCAGGCCTTTTCGCTGGCGCTTGCGGCGGGCGGAGCCAACGTGTGTGTGCCCAGCCTCGCCGACGACGATGGCTCAACGAAGCGGATGGTGGAGGCCACCGGCGCTCGCTACGAGTTCATGCAGGCCGACATCACCAAGCCCGGCGAGCCCAAACGCGTCGTTGATGCGTGTGTCGGCCAGTTCGGCTCAATTGATGTCCTGATCAACAGCGCCGGCATCTGCCCACTTGGCGAGGTGTTGGAGTTTGGCCGCGAGAAGTGGGATGCGACCGTACAGGTCAACCTGACCGCCGCCTTCGAGATGAGCTTCGAGGCGGCCCAGCGAATGGTGCCGCAGCGAAGTGGCAAGATCATCAACATCTGCTCGATGTTCAGCTTTCTCGGCGGCCGTCTGTCGCCGGCCTACTCAGCAACCAAGCACGGCATTGCGGGGCTGACCAAGGCGTACTGCGACGAACTGGCGGAGCACAACATCCAGGTCAACGGTATTGCACCCGGTTACTACGCGACCGCGATCACGACCAACACCCGCAGCAACCCGGTGACGAATCAGCGTGTGCTGGACCACATTCCCGCAGGCCGTTGGGGTGAGCCGGAGGACTTGATGGGCGCCGTGGTGTTTCTGGCCAGTCGCGCCTCGGACTACGTGAACGGCCACGTGCTCTCCGTCGACGGTGGATACCTCGTCCGCTAGGCGGCACCTATGACTGGCCCCTATCTCGTCGGTATCGACTGCGGAACGCAGAGCGTGAAGGTCGTTGTCTACGACGCGGCGGGCAACGCCGTTGCTCGCGGTCGCCAGTCGTTACGACCAATGGACCGCCCGCAGCACGGTGTTGCGACCCATCCGGATGACGACTTGTGGGTTTCGATTGCCGCCGCCAGTCGTCAGGCAATGGAGTCGTTCGCCGGCGACCTCGGCGAGATCGTGGGCATCGGCCTGTGCACGATTCGCTGCTGCAAGGCCTTTCTTCGTGCCGATGGTTCCTTGGCAGAACCGGTGATCAGCTGGATGGATGACCGGGCGTATCAGCCGTATCGGCCCACCGATCCGAGCGTGATTTACGCCACCACCTCGTCGGGATACGTGGGGCACAGGTTCACGGGTGAGCTGCGCGACACCGCCGCCAACAACATCGATCTGCAGTGGCCGATCGACACCGACACCTGGCAGTGGAGCACGGTTACCGAGCGCTATGAGCGGGCCGGTGTCACGCCATCGATGCTGTTCGATCTACAGATGCCGGGTGACGTGATCGGCTTCGTCAACAGCCAAGCCGCCGAAGCCACCGGTTTGCCAGTTGGTCTCCCCGTTGTCGCGACCGCGAACGACAAGGCGGTGGAAATGCTCGGCTCCGGCTCGCTGGGTGAGACGACTGCGCTGGTCTCGCTGGGCACCTACATCGCGGCGATGGTGCACGGCACCGTGAACCATGCTGAGCCCACAAGCTTTTGGACGAACTTTGCCAGCGTGCCGAACCGCTACCTCTACGAGAGCAACGGTGTCCGCCGCGGCATGTGGACGCTGACCTGGTTTCTCGATCTCCTCGGCGAGGAGGTTGCCGAGCGGGCTGGTTCGTTGGGACTCAGCAGGGAGGCGTACCTCGAACGCGAAGCGGCGCTCGTTCCTGCAGGCAGCGATGGTCTGATGACCGTCCTGGATTGGCTGGCCACCACCGACAAGCCCTTTCGTAAAGGGATGATGCTGGGCTTCGACGCACGCCACTCCCGTGGCCACCTCTACCGCTCCATCATGGAAGCGATTGCGCTGACAATGAAGCATCACGCGGACGCAATGTGTGACGAACTGGGGATTGTCCTCGACGAGATTGTTGTCTCCGGTGGCGGCTCGAATAGCCCGCTCTTCATGAGCATCTTCGCTGACGTGTTTGGAATCACTGCGTCGCGCAGCATCGACGGCGGTGGAGCCAGCCTTGGTGCGGCAATGTGTGCGGCGGCGGCCGCAGGTGTGTATCCCGACATCGATACCGCCGCTGCAGCCATGAGCAAGTTCCGTGAATCGTTCACGCCTGATGCCACGAATGGCGCGGTCTACACGCAAATGGCCGACACCGTGTACCACGACATCCGTCAACACACAGATGCGCTGTTCGAGCGCGCCTATCCGATCTTCCACTGAGCACCAAAGGACCATCGAAATGTCCCTCTCTCGCGAAGCCATCGTCGAGCACCTGCAGAAGCTTCTCGGCAATGACCAGGTTCTCACCGACGAGCATCTGTTACAACAGCGCAGCATCGACAACTTCCGCAAGCTGCAGAACATCTTCGGGGTGTACACGCTGCCGCCGCCGGCAGCAGTGGCGATGGTCGCCAGCACTGAGCAGGTTGCGAGCGTGCTGGCATTTGCCGACGAGCACCGGGTGAACGTGGTGGCCCGAACCGGTGGAACCGCGACCGAGGGCGGCTTGGAAACTCCGGTGGAGAACTCG
>JANOYI010000139.1:0-9397 GCA_031428795.1 Ilumatobacteraceae bacterium
CGCGTCAGAGCGCGGCGACGCCGGCGCGCAGCGCCGCGAGCCCATTGGGGTTGACGCAATAGCGGGTGCGGGGGCCTTCGATCTCGCCTTGGATCAGGCCGGCCTCGCGCAGGATCCGGAGATGCTCGGACACGGTCGACTGCGCGAGGGGGAGCTCCGCGACGACGTCGCCGGTCACGCAGGTCTCGCGGTGCGCCAACAGACGAAGGATGGCGACTCGTGCGGGGTGGGCGATCGCCTTGGCCATGGCCGCAAGTGTGTCGTCGTCGGGCGCTTCGGTCGAGGTGACGGCTTTGGGCGGTGTGGAGCACTCGGTCGGCTCGACGCTGGGAGCCGTGCGCCGTGTCGGGGTCGAACGAGCGGTCATCGTGTGGCTCCCTGATCGTCGGCTTGTCGCGGGTAAAAGCGGCCTCGCGCCCACAACGCGACGTAGACGAGGCCGACGAGAGCCGGCACCTCGATGAGCGGGCCAACGACGCCAGCCAGCGCTTGGCCGGACGACACGCCGAACACGCCGATCGCGACGGCAATGGCGAGTTCGAAGTTGTTGCCGGCTGCGGTGAATGCGATCGACGTGTTCCGGTCGTATGGCAGACCGAGCTTGAGTCCAGCGGCGAAGGAGCCGCCCCACATGATGGCGAAGTAGATGATGAGCGGAACGGCGATGCGGGCGACGTCCAACGGTGCGTCGGTGATCGCGTCGCCTTGCAGAGCGAACAGGATCACGATGGTGAACAGCAGCCCGTAGAGCGCGATCGGGCCGATCCGAGGCAGGAACGTCTGCTCGTACCATTCGGTGCCCTTGCGGCACTCGCCGATCAGGCGGGTCAGAAAGCCTGCCACCAGCGGGATGCCGAGGAATATCAGCACCGACTTGGTGATCTCCCACACCGTGACGTCGATGCCCTCTGAGTCGAGGCCGAGCCAACCGGGCAGCAGCTGGAGGTAGAAGTAGCCGAGCAATGAGTAGGCGGCGATTTGGAAAACGGAGTTGATTGCCACCAGCACCGCTGCGAGCTCGCGGTTGCCACACGCCAGGTCGTTCCAAATGAGGACCATTGCGATGCACCGAGCGAGGCCCACGATGATGAGGCCTGTGCGGTATTCCGGTAGGTCGGGCAGGGTGAGCCACGCGAGCGCGAACATCAGCGCCGGACCGATCAGCCAGTTCAGAATCAGTGACATCACCAGTGAGCGCCGGTCGATGACCTGGCCGATGGAGCGGTATTTCACCTTCGCCAGTACCGGGTACATCATCGCCAGCAGCCCGAGCGCAATTGGGAGCGACACAGTGTCGACCTTCACCCGGTCCAACGTGTCGCCGAGCCCAGTGAAGACCTTGCCCAAAACGATGCCCAACACCATCGCAACGCCGATCCACACTGGCAGGAAACGGTCCAAGGTCGACAGGCGAGCTGCTACCGCTTGTTCATCGGTATGCGGTTCAGTCACGATCTCGCCACTCACGACGCCACCTCTTCCTATCGTTCATCGACGTTCGACGATGAATGATACAACGCGCGCAGTTCACTGCGACGCCGTCTGTCCAACGGAATGTCCGTCCCATGCGTGTGGAGAAGTTTGAGCAGGCATTGTGACCATGGAGGAGCGGCGCTCTCGCGCCGGCCGATCAGCCCAACTGGTTGGTCGCATGGCGTCAGTCTTTTTCTAGCGATCCATAGAAATATCGGCGGCTACGCTGAGCGGATGACTACGTCGATGACGAGATGCACGTGTGCCGGCCGCATCGACGGGCTGACCGCCAGATGAGCACCTTCTTGGTGCCGTCCGAGCCGATCGCGTCGCTCGACGCGTACCTTGCAACCGATACCGGTGGATCCGGCGTCCGCCGTGCTCACGAAATCGGCGCGTTGGCCACAATCGATCTTGTGGTGCAGTCGGGTCTGCGCGGTCGAGGCGGCGGAGGGTTTCCCACCGGTCAGAAGTGGGCGGGTGTCGCCGGTCAGACGGGCGATCAGCGGTATCTGGTCTGCAACGGCGCAGAGGGTGAGCCCGGTACCTTCAAGGACCGGGCATTGTTGCGTGCGAATCCCTACCAATTGATCGAGGGCGTGGCGATTGCGGCATTCGCGATCGGCGCGGCGGAGGCGTTCATCTGTCTGAAGGCGAGCTTCCGACGAGAGATCGAAGCAGTCACTCGCGCAGTGCAGGAGTTCCAGACGGCTGGGCTCTGTGGCGGCTGCAAGGTCACCATCGTGGCCGGACCAGACGAGTACCTGTTCGGCGAAGAGAAAGCAATGCTGGAAGTGATCGAGGGCAACGAGCCGTTACCGCGCTGGCTTCCCCCTTACTTGCATGGCCTGTTTGCTACGGCCCCGCAGCTCGGTTGGCAATCGCACGACAGTGGGCCGGGCGCGACACGTGACGGCGGGTCGAATCCGACGCTCGTGAACAACGTCGAAACCCTCTCGAACATCCCTCACATCCTGGTTCGCGGTGCTGAGTGGTTCCGTTCAATGGGAACCCCTGAGTCGCCTGGCACGATCGTCACCACGGTCGTTGGCGATGTCGTTGCCCCTGACGTCGGGGAGGTCGAGATGGGAACATCGTTGCGGGCCGTGATCGACGCCGTGGGGAGCGGGCTGGTGGTCGGGCGGATAGTCAAGGCGGTGTTCTCGGGAGTGGCAAATGCGGTTGTGACTGCGGCCGATCTCGACGTGCCCGTGAGCTACGAAGGTTTCCAGGCGATCGGCAGCGGAATGGGTTCAGCCGGATTCATCGTCTATGACGACACGACGTGCATGGTCGACGCCGCGTATCGCTTCTCACGGTTCTTGTCGATCGAGTCGTGCGGCCAGTGCCCGCCCTGCAAGCTCGGGTCGAGCGCGATCACGGAACACCTCGAACGAATTGAGACCGGTCTCGGCAACGAACGCGATCTTGACGCGATCACTGGTTGGCTGGGCCACGTCACCGATGGCAGTCGCTGCTTTCTCGCCCGGGAGGAGCAAATCGTGGTGACGAGCATTCTGCGCGCCTTCCCCAGCGAGTTCACGGATCACCTCGAGCTCGGCCAGTGCCCCCGCCCGCGGCGATTACCCATCCCCAAGCTGGTCGATCTCACAGACGGCCGCGCCGTTTACGACGAATCGTTCTGGCGGAAGCAGCCCGACTGGACATACGCCCCCGATCCATTGGGGAATGGTGGATGACGGAGCTACAGATACAGGCACGGGCGCTCGGCGACCCGACGCGCCACGCCATGTTCCGCCACATCGCCGACGCGGGGCGGCCCGTCGACGTGGCTGAACTGACTGAGCATCTCGCTCTTCATCACAACGCAATTCGCCAACACCTCGCAAAGCTCGACAATGCGGGTCTCGTGCTGGAAGCCACTGCGCCGCAGGTCGGGCGCGGACGACCGCGGCTCGTCTACTCGGTGCACCCCGCTGCCGAGAGTCGGTGGGGGGTCACAGGCCCGTATGAGAGATTGGCCCTGCTGTTGTCGGAGATCATCCGCACCGGTGACTCGCCGGTCGACGTCGGCCGTCGTGCGGGGCGCCGGGTGCGCGCCACCACGAACGATGATGCCGACCTGGTCGCTGGCTTGGTCGAGGAGATGGAGCGACACGGATTCCAGTCGAGTGCAAAGCGACGAGGAAGTAAGGTCGAGGTCGTGTTGGGTTCCTGCCCGTTTGAGACCGCGGCGCTAGCCGATCCGGACACCGTGTGCGGGCTGCATCTCGGCCTCGCACTCGGTGTCGCTGATTCACTGGTTGGGCTCGTCATCGACGAGCTGGTCCCACGCGATCCGCGTCGTGGGACATGCCGGCTGCGCTGTCACGTGGAATCATGAGCGGACCGATGGACACCCTCAGTGAGCGGATGCGTGAGTTGGAGGCTGTCGGCTGGGTCGAGCAGCTGTCGGTCAGCGGTGGAGGGGTGAGTTGTGATGGCTGTCGCTGCTGGGCGGCCGCCGAGGACGTTGTCGTGGACGAGGTGTACCGCTTCGAAGGGGTCAGCGATCCCGGTGACGAGTCAATCCTGTTCGCGATCTCGATGCCCTGTGGCCATCGCGGCACCCTTCCGGCGTCGTACGGGAAGGACACCGAACCTGAGGTCGCCGAGGTGTTGAAGCGGCTTCGACTCTCACGCGACTGACCGACGCGGTCCGCAGATCGGCCAAGGCCACGCGTTGGCTCAACTGTATATTTCCATCCGAGCCTAGAACTATTGAGACCCTCGCAGTAGGCTTTCGGCGGCAAGGTGCTGGGCGAAGTTGATTGACGCCTCGCACACTTTTGAGCTGGAAGTTGGCGACGAATGCAGACATCACTGCGAATCGAAGGGGCCAACTGCTCGGCGTGTTTCAACGAGACGCTCGATGCCCTGACCCCCATCGACGGAGTGCGAAGCGTGCAGGGTTCCTTCGCGGGACCATGCATCGACATCGATCACGATGTCCCAATCGAGACGATCACCGGAACAATCCGATGACAGAACGGAAGCAGAGTAACAACGGCTGGCTGCGGATGATCGAGGAGAACCCGGGCCATTCTGCGTGGTACATCGAGCGATTCCGGTCGATGGCTGCGGAGGGCAAGGATCTCGATGGCGAGGCCCGATTCGTCGACGCCATGGTCGGCCGCGGCGCCAGGATTCTCGATGCCGGGTGCGGACCCGGGCGTGTCGGTGGTCGACTTTCCGCGCTCGGCCACGACGTCGTCGGCGTCGATATCGACCCGGATCTGGTCGCTGCCGCTGAAGCCGATCATCCCGGTGCGATCTGGCGGGCACGAGATTTGGCCGTGCTCGATCTTGCGGCCGACGGCCTCGCTGAGGGATTCGACGTGATCGTGTCGGCGGGCAATGTGATGACGTTCCTCGACCCCACCACTCGATGCGACGTCCTCCAGCGGCTCGCTGCGCACCTCGCGCCGACGGGACGGCTCGTCGTCGGTTTTGGTGCCGACCGCGGCTACACCTTTGACGAGTTCTTCGCCGATGCCAACTCGGCCGGCCTCCGTGACGAGCTTCGGTTCTCATCGTGGGACCTGTGCCCACTCGACGAATCGTCGAACTTCCTCGTGGCAGTTCTGACCATTGACTGAACAGCGACTGACCGGTGAACGTCGCGGGGTCAGGCCAGCTTCATGAACATCTTCTGGACGTCTTCCAAGGAGTAGCCCTCGGCAGCGGACTCGTCGGGGTGAGCGATGCACCAAGTGAGACCGCTGGCGACTAGCAGAAACCCAGCTTGGTCCAGTGCCTTGCTCGCCGCCGACATCTGCGTCACGATGTCGCGGCAGTCGCGCTCGGTGGCAAGCATCTGTTGGATGCCGCGTATCTGCCCTTCGACTCGGCGGAGTCGCCGGGTCAGATCGGTCACAGTGCTCTCGGGGATGTCCATCGTCAACGTCCTCTGCTCGTCGTAACTATGAATGAAATGGTAGTGATACCCATGGGGGTATCCAACCTGGATCGAAGTGAGAGTGCTTCACTTGCTGTGTTCGGCGCAGGGTTCATCGCAGGGTTCATCGCAGCGCAAGTCCGGATTGGACAGCGGTGTACGTGGCAACGACGACCAGCAGCACGACGAACCAGCGCTGGAGCGACGACGAGTCGCGGGTGCCGGCCAGACGACTGCCGACGATGACGCCAAGCAGGCTGGCGATCGTGAACGGGATGACGGTTCCCCACTCGATCGATCCTCCTTGCAGCCGAGTGCTGAAGAATGGATCCCCCGCCGCCGAGTGCTCCGAGGGAGATGCCGATCAGAAAACCGAGTGGGGAGGCGAGCAGTGCGCGCATGACGTCACCTGACCGTGCTGGCTGGCGGGAACTGCTGGGCAGCCCACGCGCTGAAGCCGCCGACGAGGTCGGAGACGTCTGTAAAGCCATGTGACCGCAGCAGGCTGGCGGCGATGGCGGACCGGTAGCCGCCAGCGCAATAGACGACCGTTGGTGCCGTCGGATCGAGTTGGTCGATGGTGTTCAGCAGGCTGGGCAGGCTGATATTGCGGGCGCCGGGCACGGTGCCGAGGGCGACTTCGCCTGTGTTGCGCACGTCAATCAACACGAGGCCTGGGACTGAGCTGATCCGGTCGGCGAGCGCTGCAGCGGACAGGCGTGACAGCACGTCGACGTGCTCGGGGTGTGCGATGAACGTCTCGATCGGAGCGCTCAGCGCGCCCAGGACTCGATCGAACCCAATGCGCGCCAGGCGCGTCACTGCTTCCGACTCGTAGCCGGGCTCGGCGACCAGAACAATCGGTGTGCCGGGGTGCATGACTTCGCCGGCGTACTCGGCAAATCGCCCACCGAGGCCGACATTCACGGACTTCCGCAGGTGACCAGCAGCGAAGGTCATGTTGTCGCGAGTGTCCACGACGATTGCACCATCGCGCTGCAATGTGAGCACCTCGTCGAGGGTCAGGCCGGTGACTGCGGCTTCGACATCGAGGAGATCGTGGACCTCGCGGTTCCGATTGGCGGCGAACGAGAAGTACAGCGGCGCGACCGTCTGCCCATGGGTGACGGCTTCGACGAACTCGTCCTCGCTCATCGGTGCGAGCGCATAGTTCGTGCGACGTTGTTCGCCGATGGTGGAGACTGTGTCGGTCGACAGGTTCTTGCCGCATGCCGACCCGGCGCCATGAGCGGGGTAGACCTTGGTCGAGTCCGGCAACGTCAACAACTGCTCGTGCACGGAGTGGTAGAGCTGCCTGGCCAAGGTGTCAGCGGTGACCCCGGCCGCAGCCAGCAGATCAGGGCGACCGACATCGCCGATGAACAGCGTGTCACCTGTCAACACGCCGTACGGCTCGTTGGACGTGCCGGTCGGATAGACCACGAGGCTGATCGATTCAGGCGTGTGGCCCGGAGTTGCTCGCACCTCCAGCACGACCTCGCCGAGCGCAATGTGGTCGCCATGGCGAAACGTCTCGATCGGAAAAGCAACCCTTCCTGCTGCAGCGTCGCCGTACCCGATGGCCGCGCCGGTAGCGGCTGCGAGCTCGAGGTGACCGGAAACGAAGTCGGCGTGGAAGTGAGTCTCCAACACCTTCACGATCGTCAAACCGTTCGTCTCCGCATCGGCGAGATAGCCGGCCACGTCGCGCTGCGGGTCCACGACCACGGCGCGGCCCGTCGTTGTGTCACCGATGAGGTAGCTCGCGTGGGAAAGGCAATCGAGGTAGTACTGCTGGAAGAACATGTGGTGACTCCTGGGGCTGGTTACCTGTTGTAACCATACCCCTGGGGGTATGATTCCGCAAGTCCCATCTGTGGGCCACCCTGCAGCATGGGATCGCTGAAGGCATCCACGTCGCGGCACGCTAACAGCCCTCACCGGGTCGCTTTTCAGAAGTCCGAGCAAGCTCCGAACCAGGTGACATTCGGACCTCCGACGTGCGTTTCATGGGCATGATGGCTGTCGATCGTCGTGCGGTGGACTCCGCTTGTGCACGAGTTCCAGCGGGGGTACATTTGGGAAATTGGGGTGCCGCACGCCGCGGAAGTGTCCAGTGCTCTATTTCTCAGACGATTACCGACATTGGAGCTGCCATGAAGGTCACGAAGCCACGCTTCCTCGCACTCGTTGCGATTGCAGGGTTGTCAACCGGTTCGATCTCAGTCTTCGCCCACGACGGCGCGAGTAGTGACGACGGTGTGATCGACAACGCGAAAGTCACCCACCGTCATCACGACCTTCAGCATGGTGGAGACGAAGGGCACTTGCCCTCCGGGTCTAGCGACAACATCGAACTGGTGTCGAAGTTGTCGCTGAAGAATGTTGTTGCCGGGAAGATCGCTGATGTAGGCGTGCACGAGGGTTTTGCGTATCTTGCCGCTTGGGGCGTTGTCACGTGCAAGTACAACGGTGTACACGTTGTCGACATTCAAGACCCTGAAGCTCCCAAGGAGGTTGCTTTCATCGGTGCGAAGGAAGGCAGCTACCCCGGCGAGGGCGTGCAGGCCCTCTCAATCTCGACGCCATCGTTCAACGGTGACATCCTCGTGACCAACAACGAGACCTGCAACCCGAAGACCGGCTTTGGTGGACTCAACATCTATGACATCAGCAACCCCAGCCATCCGACGCCGCTGGCTGAGGGCTTCGGTGACTCGACGGTGAACGGGCAGGGCAAGAAGGCCGCCAACGAGACTCACAGTGTGTTTGCGTGGGATGCCGGCAACAAGGCGTACGCGGTGATCGTCGACAACGAGGAAGGACTCGATGTCGACATCATCGACATCACCAATCCCAAGAAGCCGAAATTGATTGCCGAGTACGACCTGGACGAGGCGTTTGGTCAGAT
This sequence comes from Ilumatobacteraceae bacterium, assembly GCA_031428795.1. Taxonomy (GTDB): domain Bacteria; phylum Actinomycetota; class Acidimicrobiia; order Acidimicrobiales; family Ilumatobacteraceae; genus UBA668. Next base: position 8,283 of record JANOYI010000139.1, read on the forward strand.
CGTGCAGCCGACTCCGTCGAACCTCGTTCAGATCTTCCACCACGACGTTGTGGTGAAGAAGATCGGTCGTCAGCAGGTGATGCTCGTGTCGTATTGGGACGGTGGTTACGTCAAGCTCGACGTCACTGACCCCAAAGCGGCGACCTACCTTGCCGACTCGGACTTCCTTCAGGTCGACCCGGAGCTGTTTGCGCAGACCGGGCTCAGAGAAGCACCAGAGGGCAACGCCCATCAGGCGGAATTCACGCTCGACAACAACTACATCATCGCTGCCGACGAGGACTTCTCGCCGACAGGCTTTGATGCGAGCAGCGACGACGGAGGACAGTTCTTCGCTGTCCCCGGTGACGCAACGGTGCCGATTCCCGTCGGCGGCACGCTGTCAGGTCCGACGGTGTACGGCGGCCGGGCGTGCCTCGGCGACGCGGCCGTTCCCGCAGGTGACGGCACTCAGGTCGCTGTCGTCGTTCGAGGTGCGTGCACGTTCACCGAAAAGATCGCAAATGTCGAGACAGCGGGTGGCTACGTGGGTGTCATCGTCGTCAATCGTGAGGGCGCCGATGCATGCACGGCGTTTGGCATGGCGGTCGATGGCGAAATCCCCGCTGTTTCGGTCGACCGCGGAACGGGCTACGACCTGTTCGATCTGGCTGGCTATAACGAGACGGCATGTCTCGCCGGTGTCGGTGATCAGTTGCCAGGTGTTGCGCTTGGAGCGGTCGGCGACACAGTTGCCATGCGGTCGTTCTTCGACGGGTGGGGGTACGTGCACCTCTATAGCAACAACAACGGCAAGCTGGTCGAACTCGATACGTGGGCGATCCCCGAGGCGATGGACGCCGATAACGCCGAGGGCGTCGGTGATTTATCCGTTCACGAGGTAGCGACTTCGCTGGTCGACCCGACCATCGCCTACTTCTCGTACTATTCGGGTGGATTCAGAGTCGCTCGAATCATCAACGACGAACTGGTCGAGATCGGTCATTTCATCGATGACGAAGGCAACAACTTCTGGGGCATCGAGGCGTTCATGCACGAGGGTGAGGAGTACGTAGCCGCCAGTGACCGGGACCACGGCCTGTACATCTTCAAAGTGAATCCCTGAAGCAGCCGCA
>JANOYI010000140.1:0-11236 GCA_031428795.1 Ilumatobacteraceae bacterium
CGGCATATCAACATGCGCATAGTGACGATTCACCGTCTCGTACTCAATATGCGCAATCGAGATCGTAATACCACGCGCCTTCTCTTCCGGCGCCTTATCAATCTGATCAAACGGCGTGTACTTCGCCAACCCCTTCTCCGCAAGGGTCTTTGAAATAGCGGCCGTCAACGTGGTCTTGCCATGGTCGATGTGACCCATGGTGCCAATGTTGACGTGTGGCTTGGTGCGCTCGAATTTGGCCTTGCTCATTGGAGACCTTCTCCTGTGACGTGGTTGGTATGGTCGATTTCTGGGATTGCTTCTTGTAGCGGCGACCGGTCTCGAACCGGTGACCTTCCGATTATGAGCCGGATGCTCTGACCAACTGAGCTACGCCGCCAGGGCCTTGCTGGACCGGACGGGGTATGCCCCCGACCGTTTTGGTCGAGCCCTCTGTCGGAGTCGAACCGACGACCTACGCCTTACCATGGCGTTGCTCTACCTACTGAGCTAAGAGGGCCTTGGCGCGCGGCAAGACCGCGAAACCGACTGGTGATGATACCGGCGGCATCCCACGCGCGGCCACGGGATTCTGGTAATCGCACAACAACTTGCGCGATCGCGCTCGGTCCGGCCCGCTACCCTCGATTGCCGTGCCAGATCCCGCGTCAGATGTCGCGCCCACCATCATGCTGCGCCTCGCTACGTTGGCCGATGCCGAGCAGCTCCGCGAGATCTACAACTACGAAGTGATGCACACGGTGGCCACCTTCGACCTTGTGCCGCGCAGCCTTGCTGAGCAACAGGAGTGGCTGGCGGATAGGTCGGGGGCGTTCGCCACAATCGTGGCCGTCGACGCGGACGCAGGAGTCGTGGTGGGCTTCGGCGCGCTATCGCCGTACAAGGAGCGCGCTGCGTACCGAACCAGCGTCGAGAACTCGGTCTACGTACGCCGCGACCGTCATGGCCAGGGCATCGGTCGGCTACTCGTCGAAGAATTGCTGTCCACCGCTGAACTCTCGGGCTTCCACGCGGTCTTCGCCCGAATCAACGCCACCAGCGAGGCATCCATCGCACTGCACCGCCGCTGCGGCTACGAGCTCGTCGGCATCGAACGCGAAGTCGGCCGCAAGTTCAGCCGCTGGCACGACGTCGCCCTGATGCAACGCCTGCTGTAGAGCTCAGCCGTTACAGCTCGAGGCCCAACGCCTCGGCCTCGGCTGCCAATGCGAGCCAGGCTTCTTCCAGCTTGTCGACGGACTCCTGGGCCCTCGTCATGCGGTCGCCGAGGGCCGACAACTCGCGATGATCGAGGGCGCTTTGCAGTTCCAGCAGGACTGCGTCGCGTTTGACGCCTGCGGCGGCCAGATCGCGTTCGGCCTGGCCCAGCATGCGGCGCACCGTTGACGGACTGCGATTCGACGCTGGCTTGGCGGCTGGGGCGTGGGAGATGACCGGTGCGGCCGACGGAGCTTTCGATTGGCCCGACGACCTTCCACCGGATGACCTACCAGCTTGCTGGGGCAGGTTGGACGTGGCCTGGTGGGCTGCAAGCCAGGTGGCCACTCCCCCGCGAATCCATTCGGCGCCGCCCTGGCCGTCAAGCGCCAGCAGTTCGTCAGTGACGCGGTCCAGGAACGATCGGTCGTGGCTGACAGCGACCACGATGCCGGGCCAATCGTCGAGAAAGTCCTCCAGCGCGCGCAGCGTGTCGAGGTCGAGGTCGTTGGTGGGCTCGTCGAGCAGCAGCACGTTGGGCTGCTCGGTCAGCGTCAGCAGCAACTGGAGTCGGCGACGCTCGCCACCGCTGAGGGTGCCGATGGGCGCGAACTGCGCATCGCCGTCGAACCAGAACCGTTTCATCAGGATGACGTCGGCCAGCGACGGCTCGCCCTTATTGCCGGCGACGGCTTCGCGCACCCGTTGCGTGAGGTCGAGGCCGCGGCTCAACTGGTCGTAATAGCCGATCTTCACTGTTGCACCAGATTCGATCTCGCCGCCCGTGGGCGTGAGCCTGCCAGCGATGAGATCGAGCAGCGTCGACTTTCCCCCACCGTTGGGACCAACGATGCCGACTCGGTCGCCCGGCTCGAAGGCGACGTTGACGCCCTTCAGCACCGGAGTGCCATCGGGCCAGCTGAACGTGATGTCGCGGGCCTCGATGCCCTTTGAGCCCAACCGCTGCGAACCCATCGACAGTGCCAAGCTGCCCTCGCGGGCTGCGGCTTGCGCCTTGCCCTGCACCAACGCGGTCGCTGTGGCGATGCGCGCCTTGGGTTTCGCCGTTCTGGCGGGGGCGCCTCGGCGCAGCCAGGCCAGCTCCTTGACGGCGAGGTTCTTACGTACTTGCTCGGCGGCCTCGGCGCGCTCTTCGCGCTCAGCGCGTCCTGCCAAGTAGGCGGCGTAGCCGGAGCCGGCATGCTTGCCGACGGGCATGTGCAAGAAGGCCGTCCCCCGGTCGATCTCGAGCACCTTGGTGGTGACTCGGTCGAGCACGTGACGGTCGTGAGTCACCAGCACGAGGCCGCCGCGGTAGGCGGCCAGCCACTCTTCCAAGAACTTGATCGCGTCGAGGTCGAGGTGGTTGGTGGGTTCGTCGAGAATCAATGCCTCGTACTCGCCGCACAGCAATCGAGCCAGTGCAACCCGCTTCGCCTGGCCGCCCGACAACTCGTCCGTACGGCTGTCCACCAACGCCGCCATGCCCAGGCGGTCGAGCATCGCTTCGCCCTCCCAGCCAGCGCCAACGGCCTCGGCGACGGTTCCCTCGGGCAGCACCGGCTGCTGGGTCAAGAAGCCCACGCGGGCACCGCGGCCCCAACGAACCTCGCCGGCCTCCGGATTGGCTTCACGTCCTAGGAAACGCAGGAGAGTGCTCTTGCCGCACCCGTTGATTCCAACCACGCCAACGCGATCGCCGTCGCTGAGAGTCAGCGAGACATCGTCGAACAGAGGGCGGTTGGGGCGGGAGGCCTTCAGGCCGGCGGCGTCGATGAGGATCATGAGGAGGTATCAGTCTGCGTGAAATCTGTGGTGGGTGTGTCCGGAAAAAGCAAGATCGCCAGGCCTTACGACCTGGCGATCTTCGTGTGGGCCGGGCAGGATTTGAACCTACGTAGGCTATGCCGGTTGATTTACAGTCAACTCCCTTTGGCCACTCGGGCACCGACCCATCGGCGGTGAGAGAGGCTATCGGACGTAACGACAACCGACGCAGCAGTGCGAAGACCCGGCAGCAACCGGCTCCAGCATGCTTGGCGTTACTCTTTACGGCATGTCCACATTCGACGTCGTGTCCGAGATCGACCGCCAGGAAGTAAAGAACGCAATCGACCAGGCTCAACGCGAGATCGGCACTCGATTCGACTTCAAGAACACTGATTCGTCGATCGAACTCAACGACCTGATCCTGACGCTGCGCACAGTCAGCGAGGACCGTCTTGCGGCCCTTCGACTGGTCGTGGAAGAGAAGTTGGTGAAGCGCGGCGTGTCGTTGAAGGGCACCGATTACGGCAAGGTCGAGGAAGCCACACAGAACACGGTGCGCCAGGTGGTCACCCTCAAGGTGGGCATTGGCAGCGACAAAGCACGCGAGATCAACCGCATGATCAAGGAGAAGGGCCCTAAGGGCGTCAGCAGCCAAACGCAGGGCGAGACCGTGCGGGTCACCGGCAAGAAGCGCGATGACCTACAGGCCGTGATTGCACTGCTGAAGGGCGCCGATCTCGGCATCCCACTTCAGTTCCAAAACTTCCGCGACTAAAACCGGGCTACGCAGCGCTCAGACTGGTGCGCAACCAAGTCGGTTCGGGTCAGGCAACGGATGATTGGCGGGTGCGGGCCAGCCGTTCTCATCCTCAATCACGCTGCGCTCATCGGCCATCGACACACTGTCGCCGCCGTATACAGCACACGCAGCCTGACTCGATGACGGTGTCGGCCGAGACTCCATCAACAAGCGGTACTGCTCGGCGCGCAATGGCGCTCCGCCGAGAGCAAGGTGCGACGCGCCAGAGTTCGTCGATACTCCGGGCCCTGGGTCACATGCATTGATCTGCAACTGCATCGCGGAGCTCGACCCAGTCATCGTCACCGTCGTACCCGATTCCGCAGGGGAGGCAGCGGCCCACGACTGGAACGCCGAATTCACCTCTTCGAGCGACGCCTGATCGACTTGGATATTCGCGACGACACACGAACCCGATGGGCTCGACACCACCGACATCTCGTCGTCTTGCCACGCCAGTGCGGCTGTCCACGCCGAGTTCTCATCGATTCGACTTGCGAGAGCGTGGTACCAGAACAGCATGCCTTGTGCCGCTTGGTTCGGGCTCTCTACGGCACCTGCAGTGAGGCGGCGAAGATCGAGCGCCTGACCGTCGGATATGGGAGACGCCGGTACGAGTGTGGCTCGACCTTCGATCGTGACCGACTCGAAATACGGGCGCAGCGCCACACCGAGTCGCCCGACCACGGTCGAGGCGAACGGGGCGGACGACGCCCCAATCTCGCTACTGACGATCAGCTCATACCGTTCCAGCGCGATATCAGTGCGCTGCGAAGGGGACTCCATACCGACAGCCGTCGCCAACGCGTCGCCGTCGTAGAACGCAAGAGTTCCGCGAGCGATAGCCGGCGACAGACCCTTGATGCTGTCGCTCCATCCAAACTCCTGGTCAAGCAGGGCAAGGGCCAACGCCCGATGCATAGCGAACCGATACAGGTTTTCCGGCAACCCGTCGGCGATAAAGATCGACTCGCTTGCGGGATCGTAGAACGCTGGCGAGTCCGGAAGCGCCGACCCTCCAACCTGGTCGAGGTCGAGCGTTCCGTCCAAAACTCCCAGCGCACGCCAGGTGCCAGCCTCCGCTTCCAACTCAGCCTCGGTGAGCCCGAAGGAAGCGGTCACCAACCTGCTGCTGTACTCGGTCATTGGAAGTGTGGTCACGGTGATGGCGTGATCGAACGTCAGGCCGCGTGCGGCCTCAACTTCACCCGCCAGCGCCTTCACGTCACCTTCCCAACGCTTATCGAGGAAGTAGTACTTCCCGGCGTACGCAGCGCCGCCCAGCATTGCGACGAAGACGAGGAAGGTGGCGAAGCGAGCGAAGCCACCCTTCTTCTTCCGACGAGTCACCGGCGTGAACGTGGTGGGAACATCGACCGGAGTGGGACGCGTGTACGCAGCGGGGGCCGAGCTTCGCGCCGTGTAGAGCTCGTGTTGGCTCAGCGATGGCACAGCATTGTCGGTTCGCGGTTCAGCGTATGAAATCGTTGGCACAACGACGGGTCCAGGCTCATCCTCCTGGTCTGGTAGGAACGCCAAGCGATTGAGCTCCGCCTCAACAGCTGACACTGGGGCAGGTGGAGACACGTCGACCGGTGCCGCAACGACTGGCACCGCGACGACTCGCACCTCCACGACTGGAACCTCAACGACTGGCTCGTCAACGGCTGGAACCTCAACGACTGACTCGTCAACGACCGGCTCGTCCATCTGACGAAGGGCAGCGAGCAGTGTCTCAGCGCGAGGCCTTGTGGCCGGGATCATGGTCACCACTTCCATGTCCTCATCAATTGAGTACAAGGCCCCGGCCTGCTCAACAGTTGCTGGCTGATAGATCGGCAGCTCGTCAACGGCTGACTCTCCGTCGACTGACTCTTCAACGGCTGACTCTTCAACGGCTGTTGCTTCGACGACTGTTGCTTCAACGACGGGCTCGTGGGACTCCACAAGCAGTGGCTTATCAACAAATTCGGACGGCTCCAGTGAATAGCGCGCATTCTCCAGCAGCGACTCGATCGACGGGCTCGCTACCGCCGACGTCAAGACCGAGGCAGCGTCGCCATCGACAGTCGGAACCTGTTGTGTCGGACGAACAACATGCTCCCAGGTCAGCTCGCGCAACTTCGGCGCTTGCGCCGCCACCATGCCCGGCTCTCGATGGAACAGCGGAGCATCCAGTCGGAGACGAAAATCATCGGCGGCGAACGCCGTCAACGCGCCCGCGCCCGAGGTGTCGTCACTCTGCGCGTCCACCGGGCCGTTCGGCAGTTCCGTCTCATCAATTGCCACGCATGAGTATCGGCTCGCCCGGCTGGTTCTTGAGCGAACGCCGAATCAGTCCTCGGTTGGCGCCTCGGCGGCACGCCGCTGCAATTCGTTGACCACGCTGGCGTCGGCGAGCGTGGTCGTGTCGCCAAGGTTGCGACCCTCCGCAACATCACGCAGCAGGCGGCGCATGATCTTGCCGCTGCGGGTTTTTGGAAGGTCGGCGGTGAAGAAAATGGCTTTCGGTTTCGCGATCGCACCGATCTCATGGGCCACGTGGTTGCGGAGCGCGTCAACCGGAACCTCTAGCCCTGTACGCAAGGTTACATAGGCGATAATCGCCTGCCCGGTGGTGGCGTCATTGGCGCCCACCACGGCAGCTTCGGCCACCGACGGGTGGCTGACCAGCGCACTTTCCACTTCTGCAGTACTGATGCGGTGGCCAGAGACATTCATGACGTCGTCGACGCGACCGAGTAACCAGAAATAACCCTGCTCGTCGAGCTTGCAGCCATCGCCCGCAAAGTAACGACCCTCGAAACGGCTCCAGTAGGTGTCGTGGTAGCGATCCGGATCGCCCCAGATGCCACGCAGCATGCCCGGCCAGGGCTGCGTGAGTGTCAGGTAGCCGCCCCCGTGAGTGACCAGCTTCGTATCGTCGTCGACGACTTCTGCACGAATGCCCGGCAGGGGAAAGGTCGCCGACCCTGGCTTGGTGGTGGTGCACCCAGGCAGCGGGCTGATCATGATGCCGCCCGTCTCGGTTTGCCACCAGGTGTCGACGATTGGGCAGTTACCGCCGCCGATGTGCTTCTGATACCACATCCAGGCTTCGGGGTTGATCGGTTCACCGACGGAACCGAGCAGTTTCAGCGATGACAGATCGTGCTTCGCAGGCTCCTGCGCGCCCCACTTCATGAACGTACGAATAGCCGTTGGGGCGGTATAGAACTTCGTCACGCCATAGCGCTCGATGATCGACCAGAAACGGTCATTGGCCGGATAGTTCGGCACACCCTCGTACATCACCTGAGTCGCACCATTGGCCAACGGTCCGTAGACGATGTAACTGTGGCCCGTGACCCAGCCAACGTCGGCGGTGCACCAGTACACGTCGGTATCGGCGTGTAGGTCGAACACGTACTTGTGCGTGAATGCAACGTGGGCGAGGTAGCCGCCGCTGGTATGCATGATGCCCTTGGGCTTGCCGGTGGTGCCGCTGGTGTACAGCAGGAAGAGCAACTGTTCGCTGTCCATCGGCTCGGCCGGGCAGACCGGATCGGCAGCTGCGAGCAGGTCGTGGTACCAGTGGTCGCGACCCTCCACCATCTCGACATCGTTGCCACCGCGCCACACCACGACCACGCTCTCGATGGTCGGGCAACCGGCGATGGCTTCGTCGGCGGCGGACTTCAGCGGGAAGACCTCGCCGCGTCGGTAGCCGCCGTCAGCGGTGATGAGCACCTTGGCCTCAGCATCATTGATGCGATCGGTGAGACTCTGCGCGCTGAACCCGCCGAAAACCACGCTGTGGGCGGCACCGATGCGGGCGCACGCCAGCATCGCCACTGCGGCCTCGGGGATCATCGGCAGATAGATATTGACGCGGTCGCCCTTTTCGACGCCGAGTGCCTTGAGCGAGTTGGCGAACCGCTGCACCTCACCAAGCAGGTCGCTGTAGGTGATGGTGCGCGTGTCGCCCGGCTCGCCTTCCCAGTGGAAGGCAACCCTGTCGCCGCGCCCAGCCAGAACGTGGCGGTCGAGACAGTTGAAGCTGACGTTCAGCTTGCCGCCGACGAACCATTTCGCATACGGCAGGTCCCACTCGCAGATGGTGTGCCAGTCGGCGTCCCAGTCCAGCAGCTCGGCCGCCTGGTTAGCCCAGAAACCTTGGTAGTCAGTGTCGCCTTCGTCGTACAGCGACGTGTCGGCCACCAGCGCGTTGCGCTTGAAAGCCGCCGAGGGCGGAAACATGCGCTGCTCATCCAAAAGGGCGTCGATTGTGTCGTGTACTTCAGCAGCGTCGTGTACTTCCTCGGCCATGGCCGCAGGATACTCAGATCTCGACGCGGGACCCGACCTCGAACACCTTCTCATCAGGCAGATTGAAGAACCGCACGGCGCTGTCCGCACCACGGTTGAGCCACACGAAGAGATGCTCCAGAGCGGGGCTCATACCCGGCGCCTTGCCAGCGACAACGGACTCGCGACCGATGAAATAGGTGACGTCTTCTGGGTCGAAGGTCAACCCGCGGACGTCGATCGCGGTCAACGCGGCCGGCACATCAGGATCCTCCATGAAGCCATACGTCAGCAGCACTTGGAAGACCCCGGGCTCGACCTTAGTGACGACCGTTCGGTTCTCTGGTTCAACGCGGGGTACATCGCTGGTGTCAACGCTGACGATCAGGGTGGTCTTGTGGAGGACCTTGTTGTGGGTGAGGTTGTTCACCAGAGCCGGTGGCGCCATACCGAGATCCTTGAACAGGAAGACGCCGGTGCCATTGACCTTCTTCGTGTCCAAGTGCCCGTCGAGCACCTCGCTGATCGGCCGTTCGCCACGCTTGATGCGGGCGGCGACCAACTGTCGGCCGCGACGCCAGGTGCTCATCTGCACCATGAGGAATCCGCCGACGCCCAGCGCGAACCAGCCGCCGTGAGGGATCTTGGGGATGTTCGCACCGAGGAAGCCGAGCTCGACAACCAGCATCGGAGCGCACACCAGATATGCCTTCCACTGTGGCCATTCCCAGCGATCGGTCAGCACGCGGAAGAAGATGAGCGTGGTTATGGCCATCGTCATGGTGACGGCCATGCCGTACGCCGCCGCCAACGCGGTGGACGACTTGAAGCCGATCACCAGACCGACACACGCAATCATCAGCGCCCAGTTCACCAGCGGCACATAGATCTGACCCGAGTGCTGGTGTGAGGTGTGGTCGATGCGAATACGGGGCAGGTAGTCGAGTTGCACCGCTTGCTGCGTCAGGGAGAACACACCGGAGATGAGGGCCTGCGAGGCGATGATGGTGGCCATCGTGGCCAGGATGACGAGGGGAAGTTTCAACGCTTCCGGCCCCATCAGGAAGAAAAACTTCTCCTCGACCATTTCTGGGTTCTCAAGCAGAAACGCGCCCTGGCCCCAATAGTTCAGCAGCAGTGCTGGCAACACCAGGCAATACCAACCAACGGCAATGGGCTTGCGGCCGAAGTGGCCCATGTCGGCGTAGAGCGCCTCGCCACCGGTGACGACCAGGAAGATGGAACCGAGCGACAGGAACGCCTTCAGCGATTCGTGCTCGAAGAACCGCAGCGCCCAGATCGGATTGATCGACTGAAAGATGGCCGGCTCGTGTGCGATCCAGCGCGCACCGAGCACGCCCAGCACCAGAAACCAGACGACCATGATCGGTCCGAAGACCTTGCCGACAGCGCCCGTGCCGCGCCGCTGAACGAGAAACAATCCGATGAGGATGACGACCGCAATCGGGATCACCCAGTCCTTGAAGGACTCGTTGATGGTCTCCATGCCCTCCACGGCGCTGAGCACGGAGATGGCTGGGGTGATGATGCCGTCGCCATACAGCAGTGCCGTTCCGAACACCCCGAGCGTCACCAGAGCGCCGGCCTTGACAACCTTCTGGTTCTTCTTCATCACCAAGCTGGTGAGGGCCAAGATGCCACCCTCGCCGTGGTTGTCGGCCTTCATCACGAAGTACAGGTACTTGATCGAGATGATCAGCACCAGCGACCAGAAGGCCAACGAGCAGACCCCGAAGACGTTGATCTGATCAACCTCCAACACGTGAGTTTCCTCCGTGAAGGCTTCCTTGAATGCGTAGAGCGGGCTGGTGCCGATGTCGCCGTAGACGACGCCCAGCGCGCCTACTACGAGCCCACTCTTTCCCACGACACGATCACTCATCGATGGCAACGTAGCCGGTCCTCACCCGGCTGTCGTGGCACAGCCGGGCGAGCGACGAGTTCAGCTCTCGATTGGGCGACGAGAAAGAAGCACGACAACCGATCCGAAGCCCATCAGCAGAAAGCCGAGGAGCAACATTTCGCTTGATGCCTCACCGTTGCCGGTCACCGGCAGCGCTCGGCCAACCGTCGTCGTGGGGACAGGCCCTAGACCCGCAAACAGGGTCGTGGTGGTGACTGCCTCGCTCGCCTGCTCGGTCGTCGTCGTCACCACTTCGTTGGCCTGCTCCGTTGTCGTAGTCACCAATGTCGTGGTCGGAGCCGTTGTCGTCGGCGCGATCGTGGTGGTGGTCGGCGCGATCGTGGTGGTGGTCGGCACCGGGGGCACGTAGGTGTTGCAGGCGTACCAGTGACTCAGCGCAGGAACGTTGCCGCCGCCGTTCAACGGTGACTGCATGTTGGCGACCCGGGGGTTGTAGACGTTGTACCCGTCGCCACCCTTCACGACGATGGCCTGGAAGGTGACACCATCTGCGACTGCAGAGATCGTGACGAACTGGTTGCTCGTCACAGTGGCCGTGAACCGCGCTGTAACGGTCTGGCCGGACGTGGTACTGCCTTCGAAGAAATCTGAGCCATTGAGACCGACGTCCGCGCAGGTGGTCGCGTTGCCGTCGAACTCAACCGGATTGGTGGTTGCTGATGTCGATGACACCAAGCCGAACGCTGTGAACAGCATCCCGACACCCAAAATAGTTGCCCCAAATTTTGATACCCGCATCACTATGAACCTTCCGTCAGTCGTGTATCGAGTCTACGCTGATCTCACACAGAGTGGGATAGGCCATTTGGCCCATCTGGATCGTGTCAAGAATTCGTCTGGTCTCACCACTCGACGGCGCTGAACGACCCCAATCCGGCGGGATCGAGCAGGCTCTCTGACTCCCGAATTCGGCTGCGCATGCGTAAAGCCGCCAAATTTGGGGCCCCGGCGGCCGCCGTCCATGCGGCTCGACCGCCCTCGACGAGTTCGTCGATGCCCCAGCGCTGCAGGAACTGGGCCTGCGCGCGGACCGTTGTCGGCGCTGGCAATTGATCGAGACAGACTTGACACGTGATGTCTTGTTGACCGATATCTCTCAGATAGTGAGCGCCACGCTCCTGGCCGCGGTAGGTGCGCAGCCAATCCCGCCACGGCATGTTGGCCAATTGCCAGGTCGTGGCAGTGCAGTAGTCGAACGCGAGCACCGTCCCTGCGACCAACAGCGAGCGAACAGTTCG
>JANOYI010000141.1:0-1763 GCA_031428795.1 Ilumatobacteraceae bacterium
TCTCGATGGCGGACCACATGCTGCAGGCCGCATACACCGCCGAACGGTCCGGCGCGTCCGACGAAGTCGTCGTCGCCGCACTGTTGCACGACATCGGGCATCTGGTGAACGATGTCGCCGACGGGCAGCGTGGCGACCCGGCCGATTTGGAGCAGATCGATTTCGTGCACGAGGAGGCTGGCGCACGCTGGCTGAGTGAAGGGTTCGGCCCTGCCGTCACCGAGCCGGTGCGGATGCACGTCGCTGCCAAGCGCTATTTGTGTGCCGTGGAACCGGAGTACTTCGCCGCGCTGTCACCCGCGTCCGTTCACACTCTTGGCCTCCAGGGCGGCCCAATGAGCAGCGACGAGGTGGCCGGTTTTGCGGCCAACCCGCACGCAGAAGCAGCGGTGGCGTTACGCCGATTCGACGATGCCGGCAAGCGCGAAGGTGACAAGACTCCCGACCTCGAACACTTCTTGCCCCGAGTCCGAGCGCTCATCACCGAGCGCTAGCTCGTCACGCTGGCAACCAACCTGTCATGTCCACAGGTCGGCTATGGGCAGGCCTACCAATCGATCTCCCAATACAACACGACGGTCGCCGGTGTGCAGAACCACACCCATGGTGAAGTCGCCGCCTACCCGGTCGAGCCGGTCGCGGAGAGTTGCCATCGGAGCGGCGTCGTGAACGCGGGGAACTGTCGATGCCTTGATCTCGATGGCAACGACGCGACCATCCGCTGCCTCGATGATGGCGTCGACCTCGAGCCCCTCGCTGTCGCGTAGGTGATGGAGCCTGGCGGAAGTCGCGGACCACGTGAGCTGCTTCGCGATCTCGTTGATGGCGAATGTCTCTACCAGCGGACCGACGGAGGGGTCGTTCAAACGACCGAGGGCAGCGGCGCTCTTCCCAGCCATCGCAGCCGCCAAGCCCGTATCGCTGGCGTGGATTTTCGGACGACGAACAACCCGCGAAGCCACCTTTCGGCTCCACGCCGGAAGGCGATGCACAAGGAACGTGGTCTCGATCCACGGCTCATAGCTCTCGGCTGTGGACCGATCAATCCCGAGTGCCTCGGCAAGCCGTGAGATCACCAGTTCAGAGCCCGTCGTCGCCAGCAGCAGCCGCGCCATCGCAAGGAGGGCTTCCATTCGACGGAGGTCGGCCGCCGTCTCTACCTCCCTACGCAAGACGGTCTCCACGTATCGCTCGAACCAGCGCTGGCGGGTACGTTCCGTCAAACCCTGAGGCTCGGGGTAGCCGCCACGAGAGACCAACTCGAGGTAGTCACTGCGCGACGGCGTTGCGCCGCGGTGCTCAACCAGCGAGTTCGGCGCGGCAAATGCTCGATCCACGAAGTCATCGGCGCCACCGGTGAGTTCGCCCATCGATAGCGGCCACAGCGTGAAAAGGTCGATTCGCCCCGCAAGGCTCTCCGTGATGGTCGGCGTCGTCAAGAAGTTGGTGGAACCGGTGAGGATGTACTGACCCGGAGCGCGTGAGGCGTCCAATCGCTGCTTGATTGCTAGGACCAACGGGTCTCCAGCACGTTGTATCTCATCGATGACTGCTGGCACGCCCAGGGCATCCAGAAATGCTGACGGGTCGTCCGTTGCCGAGCGCAGGTCCTCTTCGCGATCCAGCGTGATTGAAGAGGCCCCGAGGCGGCCAGCAAGCATCTCGGCGAGCGTCGACTTGCCGACCTGACGTGCACCCTGGATCACGATCGCGCGGAAACCAGCCAGCGACTCCGCAGCCGCGGCGGTTGCGCGTCTTGGAAT
>JANOYI010000142.1:0-3927 GCA_031428795.1 Ilumatobacteraceae bacterium
CCCGCGGGGCATCGATCTGGGCGACGATGTGGCCGCTGGCCTCGGCATCGACGATGACGAGGTCATAGTGGCGTTCTCTCACCTCATGACACAGCTTGCCGATGCCAAGGATCTCCTTGACGCCGGGTGCAGCGTCGGCGACGAAGTCGAACGTGTGCGCCAGCGGCCCGATGCGACCGACCAGTGGGATGCGGACGAACAGCCGCAGATACTCCTTCAGCGAGTCTTCGGTGTTCATCACCATCGCCCACAGCCCGGCCTGCACTTCGGTGGGCTGGAAGCTCAATTGGCGCACCTCGAACGCTGCCGCGAGCGCGCCCTTCGCATCCATCTCGCAGACGAGAGTTCGCTTTCCTTGACGCACCGCAAGGTCGGCGAGCGCGGCGGCGACGCTGGTCTTGCCGGTGCCACCTTTGCCGCTGACGAACAGCAGCTGCCGATCGAGCAGGGCTGTCATCGCGGGAGCGCCATCACGCGTGGCGACCCTCATTGGCGAGGCGCAGGAGGTATTGGCCGTATGGGTTCTTGCTCATCGGCTCGGCGTTGGAACGCAATTGCGCCTCATCGATCCATCCGGCGGCAAAGCTGATTTCGTCGGGTGACGCCACCTGCAAGCCCTGCCGCTTTTCGAGCGTGGCAACGAAGTGCGAGGCCTCGAGCAGCGACTCGTAGGTGCCCGTGTCGAGCCATGCATAGCCGCGACCGAGCAGTTCCATGTGCAGCTGACCGCGGCGCAGGTACTCGGCGTTGATGTCGGTGATCTCGTACTCGCCACGGGGCGACGGCGCCAGATTGGCAGCGATATCGACGACCTGCTCGTCGTAGAAGTACAGGCCGGTGACTGCGTAGTTGCTGCGCGGCTTGGTCGGCTTTTCCTCGATGCTCAGCACCTTGCCGGCCGCATCGACTTCGGCCACGCCGTAGCGCTCGGGATCGTGCACGCGGTATCCGAAGACGGTGGCGCCGACCTCGCGGTCGCGGGCCGAGTGCATCAGCTCGACCAGGCCGTGGCCGAAGAAGATGTTGTCACCAAGCACCAGCGCGCTGCGCTGGCCGGCGACGAAATCGGCGCCAATGACAAACGCTTGGGCTAACCCGTTGGGGGTCTCTTGCACCGCGTACTGCAGGTCGAGGCCCCACTGGCTGCCGTCACCCAACAGAGTCTTGAAACCCTGCTGTTCGTGAGGCGTGGTGATGATGAGCACCTCGCGAATACCCGCCAGCATCAGCGCGCTGAGCGGATAATAGATCATCGGCTTGTCGTACACGGGCAGCAATTGCTTGCTGACGCCGCGCGTGATCGGCCACAGGCGACTCCCCGTGCCGCCAGCGAGAATGATGCCCTTCATCTGAAGGACCTACCGAAGGCTGCCGTCGCCAGGTTCAACGACCCTCCTGTCAGCGGTAACTGCGAGTGTGATGCACACATTGCGCGGCTCTGTCCTTCAGCCGCCGAAGCCGATGCGACGCTCGCCCTCGGCAGCACCCAGTTCCACGAATGCGATCTTGGCTGCGGCAACGCCGACGTCGCGGCCCTTCTTGTCGGTGAGCCACAGCACATCGACCGCTCCGGTGAGGGCGGCGTCGATCTTGGACTTGAGGTCGGCGCGATCGAGATCGTCGGCAAGCTCGAGGCTGATCTCACGGGAAGTTTGGGTGACGCTGATGCGTACGTCCACGACGGTCCTTTCGGGTGCTGAATCGTTGCCGTTGAGCGACGGGCTCAGCGACGGGTTCCGCTGCGGTTTCAGAGGAGGGTTCACCAGGGTGCAGTGGGCGGCCAGCGTACCTGTGAACTGCGGACGAGTCTCCGTGAGCTGGGGTTGATCTCATCGGTCGTGTGGCCGAAACAGTGGGATACGTGTCCTTGACGCCATCCAGGCTCCGGAGCATGCTGAGCCAGTGCCCGTCGCCCCGACCCCCGCTGCCACTTCAACGCCACGCTCGACGCCACGCTCGACGGCCGACTCACGGGCTCACTTCGATGCCGCACGAACGACCGCTCGGACCGTCGCACCAACGGTCGCACGGACAGCCGACTCACGGGCCAACTCCCCTGACGCACCAGCTGCCGCACCCTCGGTCGCACTGACGGTCGCGTCTGGGGCTACCCTGGGTGCCGCACCGACAGTCGCCCGGACGACCAGACCAACGGCAAACTCACGGGCTCGCTCCGGTGCCGCACGACCGGCCGCTCGGACGGTCGCACCAACGACCGCACTGACGGCCCCGCCGACGGCGGCCTCGATGGCGGCCCCGATGGCCGCTCGCCGAATCGTGATCGTTGCGTTTCCTGGCATTCAGTCGCTCGACGTCGTGGGCCCGTTCGAGGTGTTCGCGTCGGCAACGCAGGTCGCACGGCACTCTCAGCCGTCTATCGGCGGCTACGAGGTAACTGTGGTGTCGACCCTCGGCGGCACCGTCACGAGTGAGTCCGGTCTCGGCATTGCCACCTTGCCGCTGCCCAACCTGGACGACGGTTTGCCGCCCATCGACACTCTGGTGCTTGCGGGTGGCACCGGCGTATTCGGAGCCCGCTATGACGCTGCACTGATGTCGTGGATCGTCGCCGCAGCGCCGAGGTGCCGACGGGTTGCGACGGTGTGCACGGGCACCTTTCTCGCGGCCCAGGCCGGGCTGCTGGACGGCCGCACGGTGACCACGCATTGGGCCCGGGCTGCTCGCCTGGCCGCCGAGTTCCCGTCCGTTGTGGTCGACCCGGATCCGATCTACGTGCGCGACGGCAACTTGTGGAGCAGTGCTGGCGTGACAGCTGGCATCGATCTCTCGCTGGCACTGGTCGAGCAAGACCACGGCACCGACGTGGCGCAAACAGTCGCTCGATGGCTCGTCATGTTCCTGCATCGGCCCGGCGGCCAGACCCAGTTCGCCGCGCCGGTCTGGGCGCCGCGGGCGGAACGATCCACAGTGCGCGCGGTGCAGGCATTGATCGAAGCCGCGCCGGGCGGCGATCACCGCCTACCGGTGCTGGCGGCCGCCGCTGCCATGAGTGTGCGCCACTTCAGCCGGGTCTTCACGGACGAGGTGGGCGACACGCCCGGTCGCTACGTCGAGCGCATCCGGCTGGAGGCAGCCCGCCGTGAGTTGGAGACCACTAGCGACGCGCTCGAGTTGATCGCTCTGCGTTGCGGCTTTGGCACATCCGAGACACTTCGCCGTTCCTTCCAACGCCGCGTCGGTGTTGCCCCCGACGCCTACCGCCGCCGATTCCGCACCGTCGCCTGACCGTAAATGCTTGCTCGCGCAACTGGTGCTTCCCAGAACCATACGTAGCGATTCGGAAAGCACCAGTTGCGCTTCTGACTTCGTTGCAGCCAACCAAATTCGTCGCCCACATCCCTCCAGAAAGGGAAAGAGATCAGCATGAGCAACCTGCAAGTCGTGATTCCACTGTTCCCGCAGTTCACCGCCCTCGATGGCATCGGGCCGTACGAGGTGCTGCAGCGCATTCCGACCATCGACGTCACGTTCATCGGCCATCAGCGTGGCGAGATTCGCAGCGAGAACGGCTTCCTCGGCATCACCGCCGACGGCACGTTCGAGGACTTTCCGCAGCCCGACATCATCGTCTTCCCCGGTGGCGTCGGCACGCGTCCGCTGGCGCTCGACGAGCGGGTTGTCGAGTGGGTCCGCGCGGCCCACGCAACCACCACGTTCACTACGTCGGTGTGCACTGGCTCGATCGTGCTCGGTGCAGCGGGACTGCTGAACGGGCTCACCGCCACCACCCACTGGGCGTGCTATCCGGAGCTAGCGGCGCAGGGTGCGATCCCGACGGCGGACCGCGTAGTCGAACATCTCGACCAGCGCATCATCACGGCCGCCGGTGTCTCCAGCGGCATTGACATGGCATTGCGCCTCGTCGAATTGGTGGTCGACCGCACAGCCGCCGAAGCTGCCCAGTTG
>JANOYI010000143.1:0-13363 GCA_031428795.1 Ilumatobacteraceae bacterium
CCGGTGCGCTGCAGCTCCACGATGCCATAACCGGTGAGAAGTTCCTCAAAATCGTCGAGTTTCTCCGGGTGGCCGTCGAGTGAGACGGTGATTGCTTCCACCCCGACGGCAAGGATCTTGCCCTCGAAGATGTTGGTCAGCTCGACGACGTGGCCGCGGGTATCGCCGGTGGTGCGCACCGTGGCGAGCAGCAGTTCGCGCTCGACACTGCGGCTGGGGTCGAGCTCGCTGATCTTGACGACCTCGATCAGCTTGAACAGCTGCTTGACGATCTGCTCAAGCGAGGTGCTCTCCACATCGACCACGATGGTGATACGGCTGAAGCCCTCATCCTCGGCCGGGGCGACCGCGAGGCTGAAGATGTTGAACCCGCGACGGGCAAAGAGGCCGGAGACCCGGGCGAGCACGCCCGGCCGGTTCTGCACCAGCACGGACAGGATGTGATGTTGACTGGCGAACTCGCTCACTTGAGACCTCCACGGTTGGCTTCCTGCCACTCGGGAAGAAGCATCTCGCTGTTGCCGAAGCCGGCGGGAACCATCGGGAAGACCTTCTCACGGGCATCGACTCGGAAGTCGATGACGACGGGTCGGTCGTCGATGCTGTTTGCCCGGTCGATGGCCGGCTGCACTTCTTCGGGGCTATCCACGCGGATACCCACGCAACCCATCGCCTCTGCCCACATCACAAAGTTGGGGACGTCGGGGGAGAGATAGACCTCGCTGTACCGCTCGTCGTAGAACATCTCCTGCCACTGGCGAACCATGCCCAAGTAGCTGTTGTTGAGGATCGCGACCTTGATCGGGATGCGCTCGACGGCGGCCGTGACCAGTTCCTGCGCAGTCATCTGGAAGCAACCGTCACCGTCGATGGCCCACACCGTGCGGTCGGGGCGGCCGACCTTGGCGCCGATAGCGGCGGGAATGCTGAAGCCCATCGTGCCCAGACCACCGGAGTTGACCCAGGTATAGGGCTCGTTGAACTCCCAGTACTGGCTGCTCCACATCTGGTGCTGGCCAACGCCGCTGACCAGAATGGTGCCCTCGGGCGCGTTGTCGCGCAGCTGCTCGAGACAGAACTGCGGCTTCAGGGCTTCGCCCGGCTCGCTGGGCTCGTAGGCCAGCGGGAACTGCTCGCGCCAACCGCTGATACGAGTGCGCCACGCACCCGTGTCGGCCTGGACCGTGCCAGCGCTCTGCAGGTCCTTGATGGCCTTGATGATCTCTTCGATGACCTGCTTGCAGTCGCCCACGATGGGGACGTCGGGCCGGCGAACCTTGCCCTGCTCGGCGGGGTCGATGTCGACGTGGATGATCTTGGCTTCTTGGGCGAACTCGCTGAGCTTGCCCGTGATGCGATCGTCGAAACGAGCGCCGAGGTTGATGAGCAGGTCGGACTTCTGCATCACGGTGATCGCGGTCGCGTTGCCGTGCATACCGGGCATGCCCAGGCACAACTCGTGATTGTCGGGGAACGCACCGCGGGCCATCAGCGTGGTGACGACGTGAATGTTGGTCAGCTCTGCCAGCTCGCGCACGGCTTCGGCCGCACGCGCCTTCAACACGCCACCACCCACGTAGAGGATGGGCCGTTCGGCCGCCATGATCAGCTTGGCGGCTTCCTTGATCATGCGCGGGTGACCTTTGGTGTTGGGGCGGTACCCGGGAAGGCTGGCGATGACTTCCTCATCGGTGGGCCAGTTCCACTCCATCATGTTGGTGAGGCAGTCCTTGGGAATGTCGATGAGCGTGGGGCCGGGGCGGCCGGTGGTGGCGATGTGGAACGCCTGGCGCACCGCCATCGGGATGTCTTCGGCCCGCATCACCAGTTCGTTGTGCTTGGTGCAGCTGCGGGTGATACCGACGGTGTCGCACTCCTGAAACGCATCGGTACCAATGGCGGCGGTGGGAACCTGGCCGGTGATGCACACCATCGGGATACTGTCCATGTAGGCATCCATCAGCGGAGTGACCATGTTGGTGGCGGCTGGGCCACTGGTGACCAACGCAACGCCCGGGCGACCGGTGACGTGGGCATAGCCCTCGGCCATGTGGCCTGCGCCCTGCTCGTGACGCACGAGGATGTGGCGAATCGGCGAATCCAGCAACGGGTCGTACGCCGGCAGGATGCAGCCGCCGGGAAGGCCGAAGATGACCTCGACGTTCTCCATCTCCAGTGATCGGATGAGGGCCTGGGCCCCGGTGATCTTCATGACTCTCCTCATTCACTTGCGACTTGGGCACTGCGACGAAACTGGGCAACAACTGAGCTGAAAAACGAAACAGCCTCCCCGAATGGGAGGCTTTGGACGCACGCGACTATGTGGGCGTGCGTCTACACGATAAGTACTACGACCGGGAAGGCATTGAGGGTGGTGTTGGCACGCATCGACGACAGTGTGGCACTTTCGCTACCACCTTCGCAACCTCAACCGTCATAAGTCAACGTCATAAGTCAACGTCAAGGTCAAGGTCAAGAGGGAACCGGCGCGTGGCACAGCACGGCAAGTCGCGTGCGTGACCGAATGTCGAGCTTTCGGTAGATCTGTTGCAGGTGCGCGTCCACTGTCTTGAGACTGATGTACAGCTCGCCGGCGACCTCCTTGTTGGAGAGACCGCGCGCCACAGCGAACGCAACGGTGCGTTCCCGGCCCGACAGCTGAGCGAGCGGGTCCTCCACCTGGACCGCGAGTGGGTCCGCGTCGCCGACCACACACAACGAGCGAGCCTGAGCTGCCCACGGCCGCGCACCCATCCCATCAAACGCCGCCACCGCTGCGAGTGACTGAGCCCGCTGATCGAGCGAATCGGTGGGCAGTGTTCGCGCCCAGGCGAGCTGCGTTCTCGCCACCTCCCAGGGAGACTCGGCCAGCAGCGACAACGCCCGCTCGAACTGGCCGGCTTCGCCCAACACCCCACGAGCGCGCGCCGCAACTCCACGCGCCCAGCGCACCTCGAAGGGTCCGGCTTCCAGCTCGGCAATCACTGCCCGCGCATCCGCTGTGCGACCAACCAACGCCAACGCCTCGGCAATGTCGCCGCGCGCATGCGTGTAGCCCGGGTGTCGGAAACCGTGCGCGACCATCAACTGCCAGGCGTCGTTGAACAGGGCGGTCGCAGCATCGAACCGCCCAGCCCCCAACTCGATCAGCCCCAGGCGGTGGTATCCATCGATCTGAAACGCGGTGATCCCGTGTCGACGACCGGTTTCCAGACAGCGCGTCGCCCAGTCCGTCGCTACATCTGCACCAACCATCGCAGCCGCCAATGCACCGGTACCCAGCAAGCTGCCATCGCCCGGGACACGCTCGAGAGTTGTGAGCGCGAGACCAAAGGCAGTGAGACAGTCACCGAGAAATGCGCGGCTGACGATGAGGCGAGCCGTTGTCGGGCCGACGTCCGCTTCGTGAGGCACCGCCCGCGTGTCATCCAGTTGGCGCTGCGTCCACGTGTTGGCCTCCGACCAGCGACCCTCGACCAACAGCAGTTCACCGTGAATGTCTGCCAGCGGGTCTATGAAGCCGGCGGTGAGAACGACCACCGACTTGGCACGCTGCTCGAAATGCGCACGGGCTTCAACGGCAGCAGGATCGGCGGCGTAGCACCGCGCCGTCAACTCATCGCTCTCCACGTCCAGCCCGGTCGGCATCTCGGCGACGGCGGCGAGCGCGGAGTGATTGTCACTGCACACGTACATCGCAATGAGCGACCCCCACGATTTTGATTGCTGTTCGAGTTCGATCGGTTGACCAGCCGACACACGAAGCTCGTGCAGCAGCTTGCCGGCACACTCGCGTGCCGTTCCGCCCGCCCACAACTCCGCCCAGATCATCGAGCGCATTGTTTGCACCCGATCCTGTGCAGTCGTCGACGCCTCGATGGACTGACGAAAGTACGGCAGACTCGCTGCATACCGCCCGGCGAAGGCGTGAACGTGAGCGCAGCGGCGCAGGAGACGGGCTTTCTGCGAACTGTCTGACGCACGCTGAGCTGCCGCAGCGAACAGCGCAAGCGCGTCATCACCGCGGCCGATTTCGGCCAGTGTCTCTCCCGATTCCTCGGCGGCCGTGAGGAGTTGCTGGGCGTACGGCCCCGAACCCCGAAGCTGATGAAGTAACGTCAAGTCGGGATTCGACGTCGCGTACGCGAGCGCCAATGCGTCGTGGATCGGCGCAGCCGCATCGGCCGCTGGAGCAGCGACTTCACGCAGAAGAGGATGTCGGAAATCTCCGTCCTCGCGGAGCACACCGGCGTGAATTGCCACCGAAAGATCCGAGTCCGACGCCCCTGCGGCTTTCAATACCGACCGGCGCACGTCAGTCGGCGCAGAGCCTGCGATTGCAGCGACAGCAAGTGCGCGTTGCGTCGCGGCCGGAAGTTGGGCGAGTTCGGTCTCGAAACCGCGGCGCAACCGATCGGGTATCTGCCCGCGGTCGGTTCCGTCGGTGAGATCGAGGTGTTGTAGCGCGAGCGGATTGCCTCGGCTCCACTCTCGCAACCGCTGCGAGAACTGGCGGCCGCTCGCTTCGGCGAGAGTGCGGCTGGCAGTGTCGTCCAAGCCGCCAAGATGCAGACGGGGAACATCCTGCAGCTGCGCTGAGGTCTGCAGCTCGTAAGTTCGCAAGCCGAATGCGACGACAACTCGCTCGCTGTTGACCCGGCGCGCCACAAACGACAACGCGTCAAGGCTGGCCATGTCGAACCAATGCGCATCATCGAGAGCCAAAAGGAGCGGCGAGACGGTCGTCGCTGCACTACAGAGTTCCAACACTGCGAGCGGAACGAGGGACTCGTTGGTCGGGGCGTCCGACATTCGAAGCGCCGAATCCAAGGCCTCGGCGAGGTGGCGGTCGAGCTCTGGCACATGGTGCAGGATCGGCTTCAACAACTGACGCAGCACCAGGTAACTCGAGCCCGCATCGGCTTCGTGGCCGCGAACACGAAGCACCGTGAAACCATTGGCGTTGCGACACATCCACTCCAAAAGGGTCGACTTGCCAATGCCGGCTTCACCGTCGAGCACGATCGACGCCGCAATTCCGGCCCGTGCGCTGTTCAACGACTCCAAGAGCTGACGCTGTTCAAGTTCACGACCGACGATGCCACCCACTCCCGCAATCTAGCGACTGTCCATCTCTGGACTATTGCGGGAGTGGGCAACTTCGGCCGTGTTGTAGTGGGCTAGAGACTCGGTACGTACACCAACGATGCAACCGCCCGGTTCAAGGCATCGAAGTCGGCTTCCGTGTTCAGTTGGGCGATCAACAGGATCGCGGCGCCACCATCAGGGGTGCCAAGAACGACGAGCCCGGTGGAGCCGCCCGCGTCGCCACAGCCTGAGTACACCAAACCAGCACCCGCCAAGTACCCGTTGTCGATGTCTTGAAGCTCGCCGCTTTCCGTGCAGTTCAGCTGACCCTCGTAGGCGTCCAGCACCGTCGACCAATCAGATCCGAGGAAGCCGGCGACCAGAATTCCCGACGCTGTATCCGTGTTGTAGAAGGCATCGAGGTCTGGGGCAGCAACAACTGCAGCGTGGTCACCGTCGGCCAGCGTCTGACCCTGAGTCTCACGCTGCGCCCATTCGACCGGAACCTCGATCAGGATCTGAGCGGTGTCGTCAATGATTTCCTCGTACGTGTACGCCGCGCTCACCGGCAGGTCCTCGGGCACATCCTCACTGACCAGAAGCTGGCTGACTTCGAGGGTCTTCTCGCCGTTCAGCTCACCGGTGAGAATCTCGCCGGTGTCGAAGCGCAGAATCTCGATCTGGATTGGGTTGTCACCAGAGGTGCGCAGGACGTCGCAATAGCTCTTCAGCGTGCCGTCCTGGCCAACGGGCAGCTTGTTGAGGCTGAGGATGATGTCGCCTGGCAGCAGGCCAGTGGTCGAGGCCACGCCACCGGCAGTCACTGCCGAGACCCACACGCCGGCCAGACCCGCCTCTTCATCAACGAACGCCTTGCCGTTGAGCCCGATCGATTCGAAGTCACCGTTCTTCAGTTCCTCCACTACCTGCTCCGCGAGATGCGAGTTGATGCCAAAGAACTGGCTGGTGTTGGTTTGCTGATCCGACGAATAGTGGACTGCGACGACGTCGCCGCTGGTGTCCACCACGGGCCCGCCCGAGTTACCGGGCTGGCTCTGCGCGTCGTACTGCACCGTCTCGTCGATCGACGCCCAGCTCGAATCACCGCGGGCCTTGGCCTTGGAGATGATGCCCTTCACAAGCGTGTATTCCGGGTCGCCCAGCGGGAAACCGGCAAGGTAGATCTCGAGCCCCGGGACGATGTCCTCGCTGGACCATTCCAAGTAGGGAACCGGCTCGTCAACGTCGACCTGGATCAACGCGAGGTCGTTGCATTCCGAAGCACCCACGACCCGAGCGTTCCACGACTGCGTGGTGTCGCCACCAGCGAACACCTCCAGCGTGGCCGCGCCCGATACGACGTGGTTGTTCGTGACTGCAAGTCCATCGGGTGAGATGAAGAAGCCGGTTCCGCGCCAGCCCACTGCCTCGCTGTCGCTGCCCGGTTCACGGAATGAACCGGCGCCCTGCAATTGAAGGACTGCCGGTTGCACATCGGCGAACGTGCTGATGTCACCACTGGAGCTTGGCGCCACGGACCCTCCCGACGGCTCCGTGACCGCAGCAGTGGTGGTGACATCTCCGGCGGGCGCCGATGTTGGCACCGAAATCCCGCTCGAATCGGAGCCGCAAGCGGCGAGAAACGTAGCTGCGGACAGAAATATGGCTGTGGGTATGTGGCGCGCGTGCTTCATACTTCGCATCATGACAGGTCTAGGTAGGGCTGCGTCTATAGGGAGAATCCCGTATTCTCACGCAAGCCCCCCGACGGAATCTGCCCTCCGTTGTGCGAGTGTGTCGCGTGGAGCGCTCCAAGTTCCTAACCTGTCGTCCATGACAACACCTCAGTCACCCACAGTTGCCCCCGCCACAGGCCGCCTCGGCGTGCTCACGGTAGGCCTCGGCGCTGTGGCCTCCACCCTGATCGCCGGCGTCGAGCTGGTCAAGCGGGGCGTGTCGCTGCCAGTCGGCAGCCTCACCCAGATGGGCAACATCCGCCTCGGCAAGCGCACCGATGGCCGCAGCCCGCTGATCAAGGATTTCGTTCCGTTGGCCTCGCTCGAAGACGTCGTCTTCGGTGCGTGGGATCCGTTCCCTGACGATGCCTATGTCGCCGCAACTCGCGCGGGCGTGCTCGAGGGTGGCAAGCACATTGAAGCCATCAGCGAAGCGCTGCGCGACGTCCGCCCCATGCCCGCCGCCTTCGATCGTGAATATGTCAAGCGCATCGACGCCGACAACACGATGCACACGATCAACAAGCGCGACATGCTCAACCAGATCCGTGAAGACATCAACCGCTTCAAGGAGGAGAAGCAGGTCGACCGCGTCGTCATGCTGTGGGCAGCCAGCACCGAGATCTACATCGAGGAAGGCCCGGCCCACCAGTCGATCGAGGCATTCGAGGCAGCCATCGATGCCAACGACCCGACAGTCGCCCCGTCGATGCTCTACGCGTACGCCGCAATTCTGGAGGGCGTGCCGTTTGCCAACGGTGCACCGAACCTCACCGTCGATATTCCGGTGCTGCGCGATCTGGCCACCGAGCGCAAGGTGCCGATCAGCGGCAAGGACTTCAAGACCGGCCAGACGCTGATCAAGACCGTCATCGGCCCGATGCTGCGTTCGCGCATGCTGGGTCTGTCGGGCTGGTACAGCACCAACATCCTGGGCAACCGTGACGGCGAAGTGCTGGACGATCCGGACAACTTCAAGACCAAGGAAGAAAGCAAGCTCGGCGTGCTCGAGCACATCCTCGACCCTGTGACCTTCCCCGAGCTGTACGGCAACGTCTACCACAAGGTGCGCATCAACTATTACCCGCCGCGCGGCGACAACAAGGAGGGCTGGGACAACATCGACCTGTTCGGTTGGCTCGGCTACCCGATGCAGTTGAAGATCGACTTCCTGTGCCGCGACAGCATCCTTGCCGCTCCGCTCGCGCTCGACCTGGTGTTGTTCAGCGACCTCGCACAGCGCGCCGGTCTCGGTGGCATTCAGGAATGGCTGAGCTTCTACTACAAGGCACCGATGGTGGCGCCCGGACTGCATGCCGAGCACGACCTGTTCGTGCAGCAGAGCAAGCTGGAGAACACGCTGCGTTGGATGATGGACGAAGACCAGATCACGCACCTGGGCCGCGAGTACTACGACGAAAACTGAGTAGACGAAGAGGCTTCACGGCCCGAGAGTTCAGCGCGACGCCTCAGGGCGTCGCGCTGGACTGCTCGCCGTAACACACGACGGCCAGTTGCGTGCGAGACCGCACACCGAGCTTGCGATAGATCTGCTGGAGGTGAGAGTCGACGGTCTTCTGGCTGATGAACAACTCGGCGGCCGCCGCCTTGTTGGAGAGACCGCGCGCTACAGCCAACGCGACCGACCGTTCGCGTTCCGACAGCGTTTCCAACCGATCCACGATGTCGGGCAGCTGCCTGACCGAGTCACTGTGTGCCAGCCGAAGCAGCAGCCGGGCCTGCGCAGCCCACGGGCGTGCTCCGGTGTTCTGGAACGTGGCGAGTGCGCTCAAGGCACGCTGACGGCTCGAAGCGGGATCGCTCTCGCGGATGGATCGAGCCCAACACAGTTGCGTCCGCGCGACTTCCCATGCAGACGCCTGCACTAGTTGCAATGACAACGCAAACTGGCCAGGGTCGCCCAAGATGCCAAGTACACGTGCAGCGACTCCACGCGTCCAGTCTGAGGCCAGCAAGCCGCCAGCGAGCTCAGCCGCAACAACGCGTGCGTCGTCGTCGCGTCCGACGCGAGCGAATGCTTCACCAATGTCACCACGACCGAAAGCGAACCCCGGATGGCGATACCCATGGCGGATCATCAGCGCCCAGGCCGCTGCCAGATGAGGCTCGGCGGCAACGGGGTCGTCGGCAGCAAGGCACAGCAAACCCAGCCGGCTATGCCCTTGGATGGCGTACCCATTTCGTTCGGCTCGCTGAGCAGTGTGCAACAAGCGCTGGGCCCACTCCTGAGCATTCTCGGCGCCGACGATCGCTCCCACATACGAGCTGGCAGCCAGAACAGACACCAAGCCGGGAGCGCGCTCCAGGGCGCCGAGCGCCAGCCCATAAGCAGTCGTGCCATCCCCCAGAAACGCTCGCGAGAGCATCCACCGCGCACCGGTGACAGCAACGTCAGTTTCAACACCCAGCCGCTTGGCTGTCTCGAAATGTCGGTGGCTCCACTCGTCCGCTTCAGCCCAGCGACCTTCCAACAGGAGCAGGTCGCCGTGGACAGCAGACGAGTTGTCTTCCTCGAGTCGTTCGAATGGCCGCGGCTCGGCGCGGGCGGACTCGATAGCGCGGCGAAGAGCCAGAGCGTCGGCGTCACCAGCGAGGCTGAGCGCCTCCGCCGAGTCAGCGACGAGGAAGTCGTCGGCCGGCGCCTGGCGGTAGGCGGCGACGGCTTCAAAGCAGTCGAATGCTGAGTACAGGGCAATGAGTGAGCCCCATGCCCGAATCAGTCCGGTGCGGTCCGCTGTGTCGGCGGGAACAGCGTCGACGGCGGCACGAAGCGCTGCCGCAAGGTCGCGCGCGTTGGCCCCGCAGAACAGCTCAGGCCACACCATCGTGCGCAGTACACTGCAGCGCACTTCGGAGTCATCGGTGGCTTCCAACGCACGCCGAAACAGCCGGACGCTATGTTCGAAGCGCAGCGAGTAGTACGCGCCGAGAGCGGCAGACCGCAGCAGCAGCGCCCGCTCGCGCCCATCTGGTTCGCACGCTGCCGCCGCCAGCAGTAGCGCCTCCGCGTCGTCAACGCGGCCTGAGGCCGACTGCAGCGATGCATGCTCGACGGCGGCATGACGCATCTCGGCGGTGTGCGGCCCGGACCCGAGCAGCCGGTGCAGGAGATGTCGCTCGGGAGATACGTCGCGCCAAGCCGCTGCAAGGGCGTCGTGATACTCGAGCAGTACCGGTGCCTGTGGCCGAGCCACCTCTCGCATGAGTGGATGATTGAAGTCGTTGCCCGCGGCCAAGATGCCCTGCGACCTAGCCATTGCGAGGTCGGTTCGATCCACCCCCATCAGCTCGAGGGCCTCGTCAAGCACTCCCACCTCGATCGAGCCAGCGACTGCGACGAGGGCCAAAGCCCGCTGCGTGGGCGCAGGGAGACGGCGAATGCCGCGCCCGAAGCCGGCGACCAAACGGTCGGCGAGTTGCATCTGCCCTTCCGGGCCGGCGTCCGTAGACATCTGAAGCAGCGCAAGTGGATTGCCTCGGGTCGCAGAGAACAATTCGGTGGTGAACGAGTGTCCTGATGCCTCGACGAATTTTCTGCCGGCCAGCTCATCGAGCCCAACCAGACGAATGGTCTCCAGCGACTCGAATACCGCCCACTCTGCAACTTCCAGTGGGCGCACGGCGAAGACGATCAGCACATTCTCAGCAAGCAACCGCCGAGCGCAAAACGTGAAGGCAGCGAGGCTGACGTGATCAAAGTCTTGGGCGTCGTCGAGCAGAATCAGCAGCGGCGAATCGCTCGTCGCTTCGCTGAACAACTCCAGGACTGCCAGCGGAACCAATGCTTCCGTGGTCGTTTCCCCCGACAGTGATATCGCAGCCGCGAGCGCCTCCGCCAACGGCTGGTCGATCGTTCCAAGGTGCTGACGCACCGACCGAAGCACCTGACGCAACACCAGGTAGCTGGTCCCTGAGTCCGCATCGTGCCCACGCGCTCTCAGCACGGTGAAGCCAGCTGCGTGCGAGCTGAGCCAATCGAGCATGCTCGATTTTCCGATGCCCGGGTCGCCGACGAGGACGACGCCTACACCCCCCTCGGAACGCGCCCGTCCAAGCAGATCAAGAAGGCGGCGCTGCTCCTGCTCGCGCCCGAACAACCTGGTCATTGCCGAAACCTACAACAAGTCGCTTCGGCTCGGGCTGATCAGCTCTACGCCGCTGGAGTACCGCCAGCCAGCAGGTCGGCATCAGGCGCTGATGACCTGCTGCACCAGTACGTCGTGCGGTTCGGTCGGCAGTTCGTCGACCAACTGCTCGGTGAAGCACACGCCCGCGTTGGGGACCGTCAGCTGCGGCAGGAAGCGGTCGTAGAAACCAGCGCCGTACCCGAGCCGCACTCCTTCCGCTGTGAAGGCCAGGCCGGGCACGATCACAAAGCCGACTTCGCTCAACGGCAGTGCTGGCCCGGCGGGCTCGCTGACGCCGAAGGCGCTGACCGCCAGCGGGCCGATTCCGTCGCACACCACGAGCTTGCCGTCCTCGACGCGCGGCAGCAGTAGACGCTTGCCATCGGCAGCGATGCGGGCGAAGAGCGGGTCCGTGTCGGGCTCGCCCTTGCAACCAACGAAGGCCATCACCGACGGCGCCGCCGCGTACTCAGGGGTTGCCGCGACCGCCGCCCACAATTGCACGCTGCGGATGAGATGGTCGTCGACCAGGTCGCGCACCAGCCGCATTCGGCGGCGAAGGGTGGGCTTATCGTTCATAGGACACTCACGAGGCGACCATGGGGAAAGAATCTCACATGTAGCGCGGCAAGCGCGAGCACCTAGAGTCGCAACATGTCGATCGATCCAATGACGTACCGCAAGGTGCTTGGCCACTTCCCCACCGGCGTCAGCGTCGTCACCGCGACCACGGCCGAGGGTCTTCCCATCGGCCTCACCATTGGCTCCTTCACCTCGGTGTCGCTCGACCCTCCGCTGGTGGGTTTCCTGCCGCAGGTGGATTCCGAGCGATGGGCGGCCATCAACGCCACCGGCTCTTTTGTCGTCAACGAGCTCAGCGCCGACCAGGCACATCTGTGCTGGCAGTTCGCCAAAAGCAGCATCGTGGACCCGTTCGAGGGCGTGGACTGGCATCCGTCGCCCATCACCGGTTCGCCGGTCATCGATGGCGCGATTGCCTGGATTGACTGCTCGATCGAGGGCGTCATCGACGTCGGCGACCACCACTTCGTGCTGGGTCGCGTGCTGGAGTTGGAGCACACCCCGCTCGAGTCCGAGCCCAACCCGCTGTTGTTCTACCGCGGCCAGCTCGGCCGCTTCCAGCTACATGGGTGAACGACATGAGTAACTCGCGCCAGGTTCGGGTGGCGGCAGTCATCGACGTCGTCGCAGTCGTCGCGTTTGTGATCATCGGTCGCAAGAATCACGACGAGGGTTCGGCACTGTCGGGCATCGTCAAGGTGGCCGCACCGCTTCTGATCGCCCTCGCACTCGGGTGGCTGGCCGCTCGTGCATGGAAGTCGCCGATGGCTGTGGCGACGGGCATCGTCATCTGGCTGGTCACCATCATCGCCGGGCTGGCCCTACGCAAGGTCGCGTTCGATGGGGGCACTGCGTTGCCGTTCATCATTGTCGCCAGCCTGTTCAATCTGGCCACCCTGGTCGGGTGGCGCTGCATCGCCGAATGGCGAGCGGAGCAGGGCGGCACGAGCACCTGATCAGGGTCCTTCGGCCCTACCCCCAGGGGTATGAGAAGCAGATAATGAAGGCCGAGAGGAAGGATTACATGACAAAGCGAATCGTCATCCTGGGTGGTGGCACGGGTGGCACACTGACGGCCAACCGGCTACACCGACACTTCCGCAGCCATGGCTCCGAGCATCAACGGGTAGAGATCATCGTCGTCGACCAAGACGACCATCATGTGTACCAACCCGGTTTGTTGTTCGTGCCGTTCGGGCTTGCGCAGCATTCCGAGATCGTGCGGTCCCGCCACGAGCAACTGCATCGGGACATCGAATTCGTGCAGGACACCATCGATCGCGTCGACATCCACGCTGACACGGTGTACCTGCGGGGTGGCCGCGAGTTGGCCTACGACGTACTGGTGATCGCCACCGGCGCAGTGCTCGCGTTCGAGGAGACCGAGGGCCTCACTGGCCCAGGTTGGAACGAGAAGGTGTTCACGTTCTACGACCTGGCGGGCGCTACCAGCCTGGCAGCTGCGCTGGAGAATTTCGAGGGTGGCAAGTTGGTGGTCAACGTGGTCGACATGCCGATCAAGTGCCCCGTCGCACCGCTCGAGTTCTGCTTCCTGGCCGACTGGTATTTCACCGAGCGCGGCATCCGCGACAGGGTCGAGATCACCTACGCGACCCCGCTTGATGGTGCGTTCACCAAGCCGGTTGCCTCGGCCGCGCTCGCATCGCTCCTGGAGGAGAAAGGCATTCACCTCGTCACCGAGTTCAACACCGGCGAGGTCGATGGAGCGGAGGGCAAGCTGATCGGGTATGACGGTCGAGAGGTCCCCTTCGATCTGGCCGTCGTGGTGCCCATGCACAGCGGCGCCGA
>JANOYI010000144.1:0-12893 GCA_031428795.1 Ilumatobacteraceae bacterium
GGTTGAGGCGAAGCCGATCGTTGTCAACATGCCTTTCCTCGCATGGCCAGGCGGCGGACGCTAGCGTCCTGAGTGGTGAGTTCGAGGGAAGCAGATCGGTGCGCTGCTGTCGTGCAATCCAGTCACGGGCAGTGGAGGACACGGTTCGCTGAAGCGTCTCGATGGTCTGTTGGATCTACGGGGTGAAGAACTCGCCGTCGAGCCCACCTTCGGCCTTCGCGAAGTTCGACAAGAAGTCCTCGTAGATCAGTCCCAAGGTGTGCTGTCCGGCTGCTCTCATTTCGATGACTGCGCACAACAGCGCCAAATGTGAGCAGACACGACTTTCGGAGCGCCTCGCCGTCTGAGCTGGAACGCCCCGCGGCACAATCCGGATTTGGCCGACACGAACTTGAAATCCGCCGACACGAACCCGGAACACGCCGACAATAAGTCAGAGTCGAGGGAGGGTCAATATCTTCAAGTCCGGCCGAGGACTCGGGCGAGTTCGTCCGGCAGGTCGGCTATCTCGGTGAGTCCCATCGTGGTCCGGCCGGTGTTCCCGATCGGGTAGCGCCCGGCGAGTGATCCTGGGCCGGCCACGGCCGTGCGGATGATCTGCCCGACGAGCTCCCGCCGGTCACGTTGCCGTACGGCAACTTTGAGCATCTGGAAGTGGACGCGTGTGTGCGGCCATGCCCAAGGCTGCGACACGATGTGTGCCCGCTCCAGGTGCGGCCACGGGTCGGCAGCGGTCGTTGATGCGGCGAGCTCGGCGGCCAGCCAATGGCGAATGTGCGACGGGAGGCGGAGGCGGGGCGGGCTCGGTCAGCCATGGGTGCTGTGGTCGTGGTTGCGGCCGCCGAGGTCACGGCGGGCTCGGAGGGCGTTGGCGATCACGAAGATCTCGGCGACCTCGTGGATGGCGACGACCACACCGAGGCCAAGGATGCCGAACGCGGCGACGGGGATGAGCCCGACGATGATCGCCCCGGACAGCGCCAAGTTCTGGAACATGATGGTTCGTGTCCGTCGTGCGTGGCGAATGAGGTCGTCGAGGTGGATGAGGCTGTCGCCCATGATGGCGACGTCGGCCGCTTCGATCGCAACGTCGGTGCCAGCCGCTCCCATGGCGATGCCGACGTCAGCGGTGGCGAGTGCTGGGGCGTCGTTGATCCCGTCGCCGACCATCACGACAGGGCCACGACTGCGAAGCCGTTCGATGACGTCCGCCTTGTCGGTAGGCAGCAGCGAAGCGTGGATGTCGTCGATCCCGGCGGCAGCCCCGACTGCGCGGGCGGTTCCTTCGTTGTCGCCGGTGAGCATGGCGACGTGTAGGCCGATGCGGCGAAGGTCGGCGATCACTTCGGGTGTCTCGGGGCGTACCTCGTCTCGCACGGCGATGATCCCGACAGCCCGTCCGTCGCATTCGACGACGACGACGGTGGCGCCGCCGGCTTCGAGGCGTTCGGCGTCGACGCGCAGCGAGCCGGGGTCGGCGAAGTCCGGTTTGCCGACCTTGACCTTCGTCCCGCCTACTACTCCGGCGATGCCGTGACCGGCCATCGTCTGCACGTCGAACGCCTCGACAGCCGGTGTCTGGGCGGCGACGACGATCGCTGCGGCGAGCGGATGATCGCTGTTCGCCTCGAGCGCCGCAGCCCACCGCAACACGTCGTCGCTGGTGTGACCGTCAGCAGTTATCACGTCGATGACGACCGGCTTGTTCGCCGTCAGCGTCCCGGTCTTGTCGAGCGCCACGACACGGATCGTCGCCAACGCTTCGAGGGCTGCGCCGCCCTTGACGACGATGCCTGCTTTCGTCGCTGCGCCGACCGCTGCGAACACCGTCACCGGGACAGCGATCGCGAACGCACACGGGGACGCAGCAACGAGCACAACAAGCGCCCGTTCGATCCACAGTTCCGCGTCACCGAACACTGAACCGAGACCGGCGATCAATGCAGCGACAACCAAGATCCCGGGCACGAGCGGGGCGGCGATCCGGTCGGCGACACGCTGCGAGCGGCCCTTGCGTTCCTGTGCGTCTTCGACCGCCCGCACGATCCGAGCCAACGTGCTGTCGGACGACTTCGCCGTCACCCGGACGTCGAGCAGACCGCCGCCATTGACGCCGCCGGCGATCACCGTGTCGCCGACTGTCACCTCGACTGGGATCGACTCCCCGGTCACCGCCGACATGTCGAGCGCCGACGTTCCGACGACAACAACACCGTCGGTGGGGATGCGTGTCCCGGTTCGTACGACCATCACGTCACCAGCATCGACATCACCTGTCGCCACATCGACCGTCGTGCCGGCCCGGCGGACCGTTGTCGTCTCGGGCACCAGGCTGAGCACATGGCGCAGCCCTCGCCTCGACTTCGTCACCGCCCAGTCCTCGAGCGCCTCGGAGATCGAAAACAGGAACGCCAACGCCGCCGCCTCAGCGAACTCACCGAGGATCAACGCACCGACCGCGGCGATAGTCATCAACAAGCCGACACCGAGACGCCCGGCGAAGACGCCTTGCACAGCACCCGGCACGAACGTCGAACCGCCGATCACGACGGCGGCAATCAACAGCCCGTCGGCGACACCGCCCGAGGCGACCAACCCGGCCACCCACAGGACGGCAGCGATGATTGCAGCGATCGTCCGCCAGCCCTCCTGCAGCCAGTGGCCGTCGTCATCGGCGTCGGCGTTGCGAGGCTCACAGCAGGTGTCAGCCACGACCCGACGTCTTCCGCTTCCCCATCAACGGGTTCGAGCACAACGAGACGGCCTGGCCACCTTCGACGAGAAGCCGTTCGGCGGCGACGAGGAGTTCCCGGACCTCGACTCGGGCGATCGAGTAGAAGACCTGGCGGCGCTCACCGGGACGATCGATGACCAGGCCGCAACCTTTGAGGCAGGCGAGATGGTTCGACACGTTCGGCTGCGACGAACCGACAACAGCCACGATCTCCGACACAGAGCGTTCCCCGTCGAGCAACGCCAGCAGGATCGACAGGCGTGTCCGATCCGACAACCCATGGAACAAGTGGGCGGCAACATCGACGTCGACCGAGTCACGAACAGCAATCACCATGATTCAGCATGGTATCAGCAAATAATGATGACATCATCGAACGCTGATACCTCTTGCGTGTGGAGACGCCGGCGTAGCCCTGAGGGGTTGGCGCACGCTGGGATACGGTCAGGGACGCTGGCGCCTTGCATCGCGTCGAACTCCTCCGCACGCCGGCACCGCTCGACGGCTTCGTCGAAATTGCCGCAGCAGGCGGCGAGTCCCGCCCGAAGCCGGGCGATCGAACCGCCAGTGTGGATGCAACCTCCTTGCTGAACAGGTTGCGGCCAGCGACTGGATGCGAATTGCTGAACTCGTCGCGGCTTGTCGCAGTCTCCCGCTCGGAACGGCTTCCGTGATCGCGACAGCCGAACGACTCGGCATCCGAGACATCGCCACGCTCAATCGCCGACATTTCACTGTTGTTCGATCACGAGTCGGCGATTTCACGCTCCTGCCCTGACCGGGCCGAATCGCATTCAACGAGTCCCCTGCCGGTGTTTCTGACTTCGTGTTCGTTGCCCGTTCCGGGTTTCGTGGCGTGGCCGGTCCGAAAGTCGTGTCTGCGCACGCGACCGGGCGTCTTATCACAGCGACGGCAGCAATTGCTCGAGCGTCGGTCGCAGCTGGTCTCTGTCAACGCCAGCGGACCGAGCAGAGCCAGCAATATCTCCGGCTGGTGGCCGAGGAGCCGCAACCAGCGCCGCGACCAATTCTGGGCGCCAGTGGAGATGGCACATGGACTGGAATCGGGCGTACTCGCGGGTACGTCGCTGGGAGATACCGACCAACTTCGAGTTGCCGTCCATGACCTCACCCGTGCCCACGCCCGCGAAGCACACTTGGCGAGACCAGTCCGTGGTCACCAGTCCAGCGCGATGCACCTCGCCGGCAACGTTCAGTTGCGCCAAGGCCCGTTGCCAAAGCAGGCCAACCCAGACCATCGCCAGGGCGACATCGGTCAGCCACAGGGGGTCGCCCGCGGGGATCACCAGATCCAGCCAGACGAACTCGCCGGGCACCAAGAGGACTGCTCCCCCGCCACTACGGCGGCGCACAACGTCGACTTCCAACGCCCCCGCAACCCGGTGGTCGACGGCGTCGACGGATTGCGCAGACCCCAGCACCAGCGTCGGCCGCTCGACGGTGTGGAAGGTCGCCGACCGGCCTGCGACCGGATCCGTCGAGTGAAACGCGCCCGCATCGCCATGAGAAGAAACCACCGTCCACTCACCAGTCATTGCAGCCAGCGTACGCCCGCCCCCGTCCGCCGAAGTGACGCCCTTTTCGGCTTCTCACCAGCTCCCAGCACCAACAGCGCGTCAGTTCGACTGACGCCCGGACACAGTGTCAGCTGGCTCTCGCCAGGTAGGGCTTCCACTCTTCGGGGACGAGGGTGACCGCGGCAGCCACCCAGGCCTGCTCGCGCGGGGCGCGCGGCGGGCGGGCAAGCCACATGCCAGCCTCAGCTGGCGTTCGATCGCGCTTGCGCAAGTTGCAGGGCCGGCACGCAGCTGCCACGTTCTCCCATGTGTGCTGGCCGCCGCGTGAGCGCGGCACCACGTGATCGAGTGAGTCGGCGAAGACACCGCAGTACTGGCAGCAGTAGTTGTCGCGTGCGAAAAGGGCTCGGCGAGACATTGCGGTGCGGCGGGCATAAGGCACCTTGACGACGTACCGCAGGCGAACCACCGACGGGCTGGGCATCGCCAGCCGCTCGGAATGCAGCACTGTGCCATTGTCGGCAATGAGATCGGCCTTGTCAGCAAGGACAAGACATACCGCCCGAAAGGCGGGAACGACAGAGAGCGGCTCGTAGGTTGCGTTCAACACGAGTGCGCTTCTCATAGGGGCGGAACCTAGCGAACTCGCCGCAGCAATATCTGCTGATTACGCCGTGCAAGCTGTGCTACCGGGGCGGGTATCCGCTCGCGCAGCCGTTGGCCGGACGAAAGAATGGTGCCACTCATGAGGCGGCGTCGTGGCGTTGGCACCATGCGAGGTAGTTCAGCACATCAGCTGGCTCGAGGCGATGATCTGCGCTGCCGTACTGCGTGATCATTCGAAACGCGAGGTAGTCACGGCTGGGCACTGGCAGGAACGGACGGCGTCTCCACCAGCCCGGCGGCGTGGTGCGACGCCACTGGCGCAACGCAGTGCCCCACAGGCGCGGACGACCGACCACAGCGACCGCGACTTGCACGACGCCTCTGACCTCGACCCGCTGCCTCACACGCGTGGTTCTTTGGGCAGACCCAGCACCATTTCGCCGATGATGTTGCGCTGCACCTGCGACGAGCCGGCGTAGATAGTGCCGGCGCGCGCATTCAGGAAAGTACCCACCCAGCTCCACGTGCTGTTCGGCGCTCCCGCATCGTCGGCGCTGAACGCGCTGAATGGGCGGCGCCCGGTGGGAGTCATCGCGTCGGCCCCCATGATGTCCATGGCCAGTTCAGTGATTTCCTTGTGGTATTCGCTCCAGTAGAGCTTCGAGATCGCAGCGTCGGGCCCCGGGTGGTGACCAGCGAGGAACTGCGTGAGCACGCGCATGCCGTTGAAGCGCATGATCTGCACTTTTGTGTAGCACTGCGCCAGCCGCTGACGGATTCGCGGGTCGTCGGCGACGCCGTATTCTTTGGCGAGCAGCAGCAGACGATCGACTTCAGCTTGGAAGCGGATGGGGCCGGTGGCGGCGGCCTCGCCACGCTCGAACCCGAGCAGCGTCATCGCGACGGCCCAACCGTTGTTGAGCCCGCCGATGACCTCGCCCTTGGGCGCGGTCGCGTCGGTGTAGAAGACCTCGTTGAACTCGCTCTCTCCACTGATCATGCGGATGGGGCGAACTTCGATGCCCGGCTGACGCATGTCGACGAGGATGAACGAGATGCCCTTGTGGCGTGGCGCATCGGGATCGGTGCGGGCAAGGGTGAAGATGTGGTCGGCGAGGTGGCCGGCACTGGTCCAGATCTTCTGCCCGTTGAGAATCCACTGGTCGCCGTCGAGGAGCGCCTTCAGGCCCAGGTTGCTGAGGTCGCTGCCGGCGTTTGGCTCGCTGTACCCCTGGCACCACACGTCGTCGCCACTGAGAATGCGCGGCAGGTAGTGCGCCTTCTGTTCGTCGGTGCCCCACTGCAGCAAGGTGTTGCCCAGCATTTGAATGCCAAACACGTCGTTGGGGCCGCCGGTGGGCACGCCGGCCTTGGCGAACTCCTCACCGATGATGACCTGCTCGAGCGCAGACAGACCGCCGCCGCCGTAGGCGACCGGCCAGCCGGGTGCCAGATAGCCGGCGCTGTAGAGGGTCTTGCGCCACTCGGTGACGAAGTCGACCAGTTCTTGACCGTCGAGCTTGCCCATGCCGCCCCAATTTGTGGGCAGCTTCTCAGCAAGAAAAGCGTGGACTTTTTCGCGGTAGGCCTCGGCGTCAGCGGTGTACTTCGGATGCATGCCGCGATGTTACCGGCCGGTACGGGCAAGGGCGGCAGCACCGACGAGTGGCGCGAGTTGGCCGAGCCCAGCGGGTACGACCCGAAACCCTTGGATGAACGCGAGGCGGGCACGCTGATCCAGCTCCGACTGAGCGGCACCGAAGAACGGCTCACCAAACCCGAGCGCGACCGAACCGCCGATAACAGCCAGTTTCAGATCGCAGATGGCACCGAGCGAGGCCAATGCGCGGCCCGTGAGAATACCTGTGCGTTCGACGATGCTCTGCGGCGCGCGCTGTGGCGGGCGACCTGTTTCTTCTTCAATGGCGCGGCCACTGCAATAGGCCTCCATGCAGCCCCTACCGCCGCAGGGACAGTTGCGCCCATCGGGCTCGACGACGATGTGACCGATGTGACCGGCATTACCGAGCCGACCCTCCAGCAGTCGCCCGCCGCTGACGATGCCTCCGCCCACACCGGCACCCATGACCACCGCTGCGAAGTCAGTGACGCCGACTGCGGCACCACACCAGGCCTCGCCGAGCGCGACGGTCTTCGCGTTGTTGTCCACGACGGTGGGCAGCTGCGTCAGAGCCTCGACCTCGGCCGCCAACGGGAACGCCTTCCAGGACGGGATGTACAACGGAGTGACCGTGCGCTCCAGCGGGTTCATCGGCCCGCCACAGCCGACGCCGCAGCCAACTGGATGGGTCGGCGCCGCAGCCATCACGCGCAGTACAAGCCGCGAGAGCGCGGCCCACACTTCGCGCGGCGGCGTCGCGATTCGGTCGCGCACGAGCACGTCGCCGGTTTCACTGACGACAGCCGCGGCCAGTTTGGCCCCTCCGACGTCGATGGCGAGGTAGCAGATACTCACGTGGACGACGGTAGCGGGCTGGCCGCAACCTGCAGCGGCGCGGTCGAGTTTGAAGCTCCTGAACGCCAACCACCTGTGAGTCGGTCTACCCTTCCAGCCGTGACGGCAGCCCCCACCGAGTTCACCTCCAGCCCCGGCCCCTCCTCGGAGGCGGCCAGCCGGCCTTCGCCCACGTTCGCACAACTTTTCGACGCGATTGCCGGCAACGTGTCGTCAGTCGTCCACGGCAAGCGTGATGCAGTCGAACTGGCGGTCATGTGCCTGCTGGCCGAAGGTCACCTGCTCATCGAAGACGTGCCAGGCGTTGGCAAGACCAGTCTGGCCAAGGCGCTCGCAGCGTCGATCGATTGCACGTGGAAGCGCGTGCAGTTCACTCCTGACCTGTTGCCCACCGACCTTGTCGGCGTCGGCATCTTTCAGCGGGCCAGCGAAAGCTTCGTTTTTCAGCAAGGCCCGCTGTTCGCCAACATCGTTTTGGCCGACGAAATCAACCGCGCCTCGCCCAAGACTCAGTCAGCGTTGTTGGAGGCGATGGAAGAGCGTCAGGTCAGCGCGGACGGCGTCAGTCACCAGCTGCCCACCCCCTTCATGGTGGCCGCAACTCAAAACCCTGTCGAGCAAGAAGGCACGTACCGGCTGCCCGAAAGCCAGCTCGACCGGTTCCTGATGCGACTCTCGCTTGGTTACCCAGGTCGCGAGGCAGAGTTGGCGATTCTCGATTCGAATGGCGCCGCCGATTCGCTGAACGCTCTGCGTCCAGTTGTCAGCACCGCCGAAGTGGTGCAGATGTGCGCAGCGGTACGCACTGTTCACATCGCCGACGTGCTGAAGGGTTACATGGTCGACCTGGCCGAAACCAGCCGAAACCACAACGGCATGCTCCTGGGCCTGTCCCCTCGTGCCACCCTGCAGTTGGCTAGGGCGACGCGATCTCATGCTGCCGCGCACGGACGGGACTACGCGATTCCCGACGACGTCAAGGCCGTTGCGATCGCAGTGCTCGCGCACCGCATCGTGTTACGCCCGGACGCTGCCTCACGAGGCCTCACCCACGAGGGTGCCGTCCACGAGCTGCTTGCGGCGGTGCCCGTACCGGTGGGCCGCTGATGCCGACACGCCACGGCTGGGCAATGGTCGTGGCGGCCGCTGCCTCGATTGCTATTGGCCGCGTGTTTGGCCTGATGGAGCTGTTCGTGGTGGGTGTTGCATTGCTGGTGGCATTCGCCGCTGCGGTCATCGTCGTCAATCGTCCGCTGCCACGCATCGATGTACGTCGCATCGCGCGGCCGACAACGGTGTCGGTCGGCGAGCCAGCTCGTGTCGACCTGCAGGTTGCAAACCGGTCCCAGGGGCGCACTCCTCGCCTGAAGTTGTGGGAACCAGTCGGCGACAAGGGTGGCGCACCCATGCAACTCGCGCCGCTTGGCCCCGGCGAAGCGATCAGCGCGGCCTACCGGGTGCCCACCACACGCCGAGGCGTGCTGCGCACCGGACCATTGCGGGCGGAGCGAACCGACCCGCTCGGGCTGTGCAACCGAGTCGTCTGGCTTGCGGGTGCGGGCGAGGTGTTGGTGGTCCCCGAGCGGGTGCCACTCGCGTTTCCCGGCACTGGCAGCTCGGGCCGACTGGGCCAACACCTACGCATGAAGGCCTTCGGTCAAACCGGTTCCGAGTTCCACTCGCAGCGCGACTACACGCCCGGCGACGACCTGCGCCGCATCAACTGGAAGACCTCCGCGCGGGCCGGCACACTGATCGTCCGCGAGACCGCGATGGAGGGCGTACAGCGGTGCGTCGTCGTGCTCGACACTCACGCCGACGGCTACGATGACGACGGCTTTGAGCGTGCGGTAACCGCCGCCGCCAGCGTGGTGGCCGCTGCCTCCGCAGTGGGGATCGCAACTCGCCTAGTTGCACCCGAAATCGACCTACGAGGGCCCGATGTCGCTCCCCAATCGCTGCGCTGGTTGGCCACTGTGATGCCCGGCCAGGAGGTGGTGGACCACACCGCCAGTGGCAGGACCAGCGTCGACGGCCTGGGACTGCTGGTCGTCGTCACCACTCACACAACGTCGCGAGCTGCCACCACCGCCCTTGCGTCGGCTGGGCCCGACGAATCGGTGGTCTTCGTGACCGTGATGAGCGCGGCAGCGGGCGGCAAGGGTTTCCACGTGGACGGAACGTCACTGGACAGGCTTCGCCACGGTTGGAATCAGCTGGTCCTGGGTCGAGCCGGAGCGTTGGCATGAGCGTCAGCGAAACCGCTCCGA
Source organism: Ilumatobacteraceae bacterium (assembly GCA_031428795.1). GTDB lineage: Bacteria > Actinomycetota > Acidimicrobiia > Acidimicrobiales > Ilumatobacteraceae > UBA668. Next base: position 9,625 of record JANOYI010000144.1, read on the forward strand.
CACGACAGCAGCTGGCACAGCTTCCGGCCACCGTGTGCCTCACCGCACTGACGCTCGCGACCGCGATCTCGTTGTGCAGGGTGTTTCCCGATTGGGCGTACCTGAACGACATGGTGCTGGTGGCGCTGGGAACGCACGCGGTTGCACTGCTGCTTCGAGTCGCCCGGGCGCACTTGCTCGTTGCCTTGCCGGTCTTGCTCCTCACGGTCTTCGAACTGATCTCGGTTGTGTATTACCGCGACACACTCGCTGGACCTTTTCCCTCATCGCGCACGCTCGATGTGATGGCCATCGATCTCCGATTGGTCATCGAACTCTTCCCAACGGCCGTCGCGCCTGTGCCCAGTGTGGGGAACTACGCGGTCGCTGCCGCTGCCGCAATTGCCATCTGTGCGGCCCTGGCCGACACCTTCGCGTTTCGGGCGATGGGGCGGCTCGAGGCCATCGTCCCCGCCGGCGTGATCTTCATCTTCACCGCTGCACTTGGAACAGACAATCATCGGGTTGGTGTCTCGGCACTCTGGATAGCCACAGCACTCCTGACGGTTGCGGTACTGCGCTTCCGACACACGAGCGAGGAAGCAACGTGGATGGGTGCTCGCCGGATGACACTGGCTGCGGCATTGCCAGCGGTGCTGGTGACCTTCGGCCTCACGGCGGTTGTGGCGGCAGCAGTTGCGCCACGCCTGCCCGGAGCCGGTGAACGTGCACTCGTTGACACTCGCAACCGCCAAGGCAGCGTCACCGAAGTGATCAGTCCACTCGTCGACATCGGCGCCCAGATGCGCAACCGAGGCAATCTCGAGCTCTTCACTGTGGAGTCGTCCGACGGCGGCCATTACTGGCGGATGTACGCGTCGCCCAACTACGACAACGGCCAGTGGAGCCCGATGGAGGAAGACCTCGAGTCGATGGGCGATCGGTCTGGCGAAGTGTTGTTGCCGGCAGCAAAGACGGAACAGACAATTCGTATCCGGGCGCTCGCCGGCCACAACGTGCCTGCGGCGTACCGGCCGACTTCGGTATCGCCGGCGGACATCCGGTGGACGACACAGACGGAAATGCTGATTCTTCCCGACGTCGATTTGCAGATGGGCGACCGGATCGACGTGATGTCGATGGTTCCGCGGCCTACTGTCGAACAGCTACTCACCGCAACTGTGGACAACGCGCCGGACGGTTCGCTCGACCTTCCAGGAGGGCTGCCGCAGTTGGCCAAGGATGAGGCCTTGGCAGCAACGGCCGGGGCGGTGACGCCGTACGAGAAGGCGTTGGCACTGCAGAACTGGTTCCGCAACTTCAAGTATGACCTGTATGTGCAGTACGGCAACAGCTACGACGCGATCGAGGCATTCCTTCGTGGTCGTAGTGGCTTTTGTCAGCAATTCGCCGGCACCTTCGGTGTGATGGCCCGCTACCTCGGCTTGCCCACCCGTATAGCCGTCGGGTTTACGCCGGGCGATCTTCGGTCCGATGGCCTGTTCCACGTCTACGGACGGCACGCACACGCCTGGCCGGAGGTGTGGTTCGACGGCCTCGGCTGGGTTCCCTTCGAACCGACTCCTGGTCGCGGTAGTCCCGACGCAACCGACTATACGAACGTGCAGCCGGCCCAGTTCACCGGCACAAGCGGGGAAGGCGGGTCGACACAGCAGACCACGCCCAGCGTGCCACAGCAGATCCCTGGCGATCCGGCAGCGTCAACGACAGTGCCCGGCGGCGTCGGAAGCGGCGGCGTCGGCGGAGCGACTACCACCACCCTCGGCGCGGGCTCGCAGGGGGGCGGTTCGAGCGGTGGCTCAACCGTTCCGCTCGTGATTGTCGGCCTCGTTGCGGCCCTGCTTGCTTGGGTGGTGTTCGCCCCACGTGTCCTCCGCGCCATGTCGCAGCGGCACAACACCACACCGCGCGAACGCGTGATCAGCGCATGGCAACAGACGCTCGGCGCCCTGTCATTCGCTGGCGCGCCATCACCGAAGGGCGAAACGCCGCTGGAGTACGCAACCGTCGCCGAGTTTGCTACCGGCGCCGACCACCGCACACTTCGCGAAATGGCGGTGCATGTGACACGTGCGGTGTACTCCCCTCGCGAGATCGACGAGCACACGGCAGTGCGTTGCGAAATACTGGCGGAGGAAGTTGCGGGTGTGTGTCGCGATCGCACACCCACACAGATTCGCGTGAAGGCACTCTTTGATCCGAGACTGATGCGGCGCCGCTTCGCCAGTTAACGCTGCCCAGTTGGAGAGTGGTTGTCAGTCGTCAGCTCTAGATCGAGGAGGCGCACCGAAGCGGCCTCGCATCGACTCTGAGAGATGGTTGAGGCCACTCTCGCTGAGGGTGCGTGCGTGACGCTCAGCGAACAGCGCCGCGACCAGGGCGCCAATGAACGCCACGAACGAGAGGTAGGGGCTGACTGAAAGGAGTGTGATGGTGAGCACCAGGCACACCACCGCCGCGGCGCTGGAGACAAACAAGGCCCGTCGATTGCCGCCACCCACAGAGTGGAGGTTGCGACCGAAACCAGGGTCGCGTTGAAGCTGCTCCTCAATCTGGCGAAGAATCCTCTGTTCGTCTTCCGACAGCGGCATAACAAGCTCCTCGGCGTGGCCTGGTTGCATCTTCGCACGATTCGGAGCGGGAGACAACGCGTGCGGGTGGTCGTTCATCAGGACTTTTCCTGATCCGGCCCCCACTGCTGCGCCCCACGTCGGACAAGACGCAGACCGTCGGCACTCACGGCACTCGCCGGGCCGATTGCGGTTGAGCCAAATCTTTGCCGAATTGCGTCCATGGTCTCCTCGGCGGCCTGCCACTCCTGCTCGGGTGCTGGCCCAGCGTCGAAGAGGCCGTCGAGCGACATTTGCTCAGCCACCGCCCCAAAATTGCTGGCGCTCACACCGAGCAGCCGCACTCCACGCGCTGGATCTACGGCCTCGAGCAGCGGCTCGACGGCTTTGACGATGCCGTGCGCAGTCGCGATCGGCGACGGCAGCGTGATGGCCCGACTGATGGTGTTGAAGTCAGTGAAACGCACCTTGAGCGAGAAGGTACGGGCCGCAATCCCTTGGGAACGCATTCGTCCGGAAACTCCATCGGCGAGGCGAACCAGCTCACGCATCAGTTCGGCGTGGGTGTGGCGATCCGTGCTGAACGTCTCCTCGTGGCCGACCGACTTCATCGCTCGATTCACCTCGACCGCCCGGTCGTCGATCGCCCATGCCAATCGGTGTAGGTGCCCGCCGTGCGCCTTGCCGAGCGCAGCCATC
>JANOYI010000145.1:0-5349 GCA_031428795.1 Ilumatobacteraceae bacterium
GAGTGAGGCGGTGACGGTGCTCTGGTGTGCCCCGCCTTCGGGCGCCAGAGTGATTCCCGAGGGTGTCCCGACCACCACGAACCGGGCACCGTTGTACAGGGCGTAGATCAACGCGTCCAACCCGCGACAGATGAAGGGGTCGTACACCGTGCCGATCGGGAGGAGCTGCTGACCGTGCAGGTCGTTGCCAAGCCCGAGAGCGTGGAGCATCAGAAAGAGATTCATTTCTGAGAGGCCGAGCTCGATGTGTTGGCCCTCGGGTCCCTGCTTCCATCGCAGCAGCCGACCGTCACCGAGATAGTCGGTTGCAGCCTCCGGGGCAAAGACACCCACTTTGTTGATCCATCCGCCGAGATTGGTGGAGACCGACACGTCGGGAGACGTGGTGACCATGCGCTCGGCGACGTGCTCGATCGACGCGAGGTTCGCAAGGATTCGTCCGAACGTCTCCTGCGTGGACACAGGTTTCGCAGTGAAGACGCCGGTCTCGATGGGAACATCCACCTCAGCCCGGGGACCCACCGGGTGATTGTTGATCCTGCTGCCCACTTCGTCGCACCAGCACGCTGCTGCAGACTCGGGTGCAAAGCGATCCCACTCGGTGCCGTTCGCCAAACCCGCAGCGATGCGCAGCTCGTCGATCTGCGAGCTGGTGAGCAGTGCTGCGTGATTGAGGGGATCGCCGGCGATGGGTAAACCCCAGCCCTTGATCGTGTACGCGAATACAACGCTCGGCCGGTCGGTGACGGCGTCGCATTCGCGATAGGCGCGCAGCAGCTCGCCGAGGTCGTGTCCACCGAGGTTGTGGACGAGAGGTGCGAGGTCGACGTCAGCGACCTCGTGGAGAAATGCGCGCACGTCGTCGCCGGCGCCTGACAGGAAGCGGGTACGCAGCTCTGCGCCGCTATGGGCGAACAGGCTCTGGTACTCCTCATTGGGCATCGCATCGATATGGCGTCGCAGGGCGTCACCGCCAGGGCGAGTGAAGGCCTGCTGCAGTGCGAGGCCGTACTTGGCCTCGACAACATGCCACCCGGACTCGGTGAAGAACTTCATCAACTGTCTGGCCTTCATCTCGGGTACGACCCGGTCGAGGCTCTGTCGATTGACGTCGACGATCCACATCACGTTGCCAAGTCCGCGCAGTGCAGGATCAGCGATGGCCTCCCATATGTTGCCCTCGTCGAGTTCGGCGTCGCCCACGAGCGCGATGAATCTGCCGCGGTGCGCCGGTGGGAAGTGCGCTCCGACGTATCTCCGAACGGCTGCAGCAAAGAGCGGGGCAACTGCGCCCAAGCCGACCGAGCCCGTCGAGAAGTCCGCAACGTCGGGGTCCTTGGTTCGACTCGGGTAGGCCTGCAGGCCTCCGAGGGCACGCAGCCGGGTGAGGTACGAACGATCGAGTTCGCCGGTGAGGTACTTGATTGCGTGGTACACGGGCGACGAGTGGGGCTTGACGGCGACCTTGTCGTCACCGCTGAGGTGGCCGAACCAGAGTGCTGTCATGATCGACACCATCGACGCGCTGGACGCCTGATGGCCACCGACTTTGATGCCGCCGGCGTCGGGTCGGTCGTGATTGGCGTGGTCAACCATGCGAACGGCAAGCCACAGCACCCGCCGTTGAATCTCATCCAGAACGCCAAGATCATCCCGCTCCGGCAGATTCGAGCCGACCTTGAATTCAGCGAGCATGGTCGAAATCCTACCCTGCTCTTCTCGACCAGATTGACACCATCAATATTGGTACGACTTAGCTGCCCCAGCGGCTTTGACCGAAGCGGTAGCCGACGCTGCGCACGGTCTGAATCAGGTTGGCGTGTTCCTCGCCCAGCTTGGCGCGCAGGCGGCGAATATGGACGTCGACGGTACGGGCACCGCCGTAGTACTCGTAGCCCCACACCCGGCTCAGCAGAATCTCGCGCGTGAACACTTTGCCCGGGTTCTGAGCAAGGAACTTGAGCAGCTCGTACTCCATGTATGTCAAGTCCAGCGGGTGGCCTTCGATACTGGCCTGGTAGGTCTCCAGGTTCAGCGCAAGGCCGCTGTATTCCACCATCTCCGGACGCGCTTCGTTGCCGCCGCGGAAGAACAGGTGGCGCAAGCGAGCCTCCACTTCCACTGGGTGAAAGGGGGTGAGGCAGAAGTCGTCGTACAGTTCGTCGCGCAACTGCAGGTCGGCCAGCTGGCCACCACTGACCAGCACCATCACCGGGCTGACCGGGGTGTCGCGCTTGCGAAGTGCGCGGGCGAGCGCCCATGCGCCGTCAGGGTCCGCGTCGCACGCGATGACTGCGCCCGCCCAACCCGTCGGTGGTTCGTTACGCGCTGCGTCCTCCACCGAGCCGACAGCCTTCCAGCGGTAGCCGGCGAGGTCGAGTGTGCGCGCAAGGTCGGACGGAGGTGGCTCGGGAAAGACCGCGACCAGTTCCATCTAGCGAGCCTCGATCATCACAGCGCTCGCAGGTACCGGTCGAACTCGAACTGGCTGACGTGCGTCTTGTATGCGCGCCATTCGCTGCGCTTGTTTCGCAGGAACCATTCGAAGATGTGCTCGCCGAGCGCCTGGCGCACGAGCTCGGAATTCTCCATCACCTTCAATGAATCACTCAGTGACTGGGGAAGCGTGTCGATGCTGAGCGCCGCCAACTCGGCGTCGTCCAGCTCGAACAGGTTGGCTGCGGCTTCCGGCGCCAACTCGTAGCCCTCCGTGATGCCTTTCAGCCCAGCCGCAAGGATGACGCTGAACGCCAGGTAGGGGTTGCAGGCCGGGTCCGGGCTGCGGTATTCGATGCGAGTGGCGCTCGCGTTGCCACGCTTGGGAACGGGCACCCGGATGAGGCCGCTGCGGTTGTTGCGGGCCCAACTGATGTGCACCGGCGCTTCGAACCCGGGCACCAGCCGCTTGTAGCTGTTGACCGTCTGGTTGGTGATGGCAGTGATCTCGGCGGCGTGGCGCAGCAGTCCAGCCATGAATTGCTTGGCGATGAGCGACAGATTGTACGGGTCGTCCTCGCTGTAGAACGCGTTCTCCTCGCCTTGGAAGAGGCTGAAGTGCATGTGCATGCCACTGCCCTGCACGCCTTCCAGAGGCTTGGGCATGAAGGTGGCATGCACGCCCTGCTTGGCGGCCACTTCCTTCACGACCAGTCTGAACGTCATCACGCTGTCGGCCATGTTGAGGGCGTCGGTGTGTCGCAGATCGATTTCATGCTGGCTCGGGGCGTCCTCGTGGAAGCTGTACTCCACGGGAATGCTCATCGTTTCCAGCGTTCGGATGGTTTCCTTGCGCAGGGTGCCGGCCACGTCGGTGGTGGTCAGGTCGAAGAAGCCGCCCTCGTCCAAGGGCACGGGTGCCTGGCCCCTTTCCGGCGGAGCGAAGTAGAAGAACTCGATGTCGGGGGCGACGTAGAACGTGAAGCCCTGCTCGTGCGCGGCGCGCAGGTTGCGGCGCAATACTTGGCGCGGATCGCCTTCGAACGGCGAGCCGTCGAGATGGTGGATGTCGCAGAAGACTCGAGCCTCCACCGACTTCGGGTCGCCCCACGGCAGCACCTCGAACGTGTTGGGGTCGGGGATGGCCAGCACGTCGGCTTCCTGCACACGGCTGAACCCATCGATGGCCGAGCCGTCGAAGGTCATGCCGTCTTCCAGCGCATTCTCCAGCTCGGCGGGGCTGATGGCGAAGCTCTTCAGGTTGCCCAGCACGTCGGTGAACCACAGACGAATCAGGCGAACTCCGCGTTCCTCCACAGTGCGCAGGACGTAGTCGCGTTGTTGATCGAGCATGAACGAACTCCCTTAGGGGCTCAAGGGACGGGCGAAGTCTGCCACGACTCTCACAGGAGTCACTCAGACGACGTGTGAACGGCGTGTGAACCACCCGACGAAGCGGGGCGAAAAGAGCAAGGGGCGGTGCACCCAGGTGCACCGCCCCTCCCTGTTTGCGTGATCAGCCGGCTGCGCTGCAGACCGTTTCGACGATCAAACGGGTGACCGTGTACGGGTCGGCGTTTGCGTTGGGGCGGCGGTCCTCCGCGTAGCCCTGGCCAGCGGCCTCGACCTGCCACGGGATACGGATGCTGGCGCCGCGGTTGCTGACGCCGTAGCTGAACTTGTTGTACGGGGCGGTCTCGTGAGCGCCCGTCAGGCGGCTCTCGATGTCGTGGCCGTAGTTCTTCACGTGCAGGTCGACCTTCCTGCCGATGGCTTCGCAGGCCGCCTTGATGGCCTTCATGTCCTTGTCCTCACGCATCGCCTTGGTGCTGAAGTTGGTGTGCGCACCGGCGCCGTTCCAGTCGCCCTTCATCGGCTTGGCGTCGAAGCTGACGACTACGTCGTAGTCCTCAGCCACACGGTGCAGCAACCAGCGAGCGACGTACATGTGGTCGCTGACGGTCACCGAGTCAGTGGCGCCGATCTGGAATTCCCACTGGCCGGGCATGACTTCGGCGTTGGTGCCCTCGATCATGAGGCCTGCGTCCATGCAAGCCTGGGTGTGCTCTTCGATGATTTCGCGGGCGGCCACGCGGCCAGCGCCGACTCCGCAGTAGTACTTGCCCTGCGGCTCGGGAAAGCCGCCATTGGGGAAGCCCAGCGGCGTGCCGTCGAGCTTGAGGAAGGTGTACTCCTGCTCGATGCCGAAGATCATCTCGTGCTTGGCGTACTTCTTCTGCGCCTTGACGGCGGCGGCGCGGGTGTTGGTGACGTGCGGCTTGCCGTCCTTGGCGTTGTCGACCTCGCAGAGGACCAGGATGTTGTCGCCACCGCGGATGGGGTCGGGGCAGGTGAAGACGGGGTTGAGCATGCAGTCGCTCGCCTCACCGGTGGCCTGGTTGGTGGAGGAACCGTCGAAACCCCAGACGGGCGGCGTCTTGCCGTCGGCGATGATCTTGGTCTTGGAGCGCAGCAGCGGCGTGGGCACGGTGCCGTCGATCCAGATGTATTCAGCTTGGTAGGCCACGGTGTTCCTTTTCGAATGTGTGGGAAGGTGCGCTGACATGTTGCCGAGAGGCGATTTCAGCCCCATTGCCCAAGTGTGAACGCTGTGTGAAGTCGTACTCACGACCTTGCCGCAGACGTACCCGTCTGGCTTGATCTACGACCGCTGACGCCACCATGCGACAGTGGCCGCGGCCCCTTCATCCAGTGAGGTCGCGCGGAGGCCGAAGGTCTGCTCGGTGTGTGTGCTGTCGGTGCCCCACGGGTCGGCCCACTGGTGCCATGTCTCGTTCAGTTCGCGCATCATCGGCACAGCAATGCCGAGGACCGACAGTGCGACCTTCGGGACAGCGCCCACCTTGGCTGTTGTGCCTGCGGCGTGCGCAAACGCCTGAACGGTTTCTCGTT
>JANOYI010000146.1:0-14493 GCA_031428795.1 Ilumatobacteraceae bacterium
ACGGAAATACAACGACGAGCCGTCGACGTGGGCGCACTCGACGCCGGCCGCCTCCAGCCGTTGTTTGGCCGCCTCCCACTGAGGGCGCTCGATGGAGATGGCGAGGTGGTGATGGCCGCCCAGCACCTCCATGTACGGCCCGAGGTCCAGCCCAGGTAGGTCGAAGAACGCAAGGGCGTTGCCTTCGCCAATATCGAAGAAGAAGTGCGTGCTGCCCTCGTAGTCGCGGTTCTCGAACATTTCGATCAACGGGAAGCCCAGCAGGTCGTCGTAGAACTTGATCGTGCTTTCCACATCGCTGCTGATCAGTGCCACGTGGTGCACGCCGCGGGCGGTGGACGCCGCTCGATCTGCCCTCGGCTTGAGGTGCAGTTCGGTCAGCTCCGCGCGCCGCGCAGTGAGGAGGTCGCGTTGTCCGCTGTTCATGCTGTTGCCCATACCGACAGTTCAGCACCTTTTGCGCCGGCAGTGAACACGAGCGCCTCAGCATCTGTCAGGCGGACGGCATCGCCCTCGGCGAGCTCGCCCGCTTCGTCCAGTGAACCACTGCCAACTGCAACGAAGAAGTGGACATGTGGTGCCGCGGGGACGGTGACCGATTCGTCGGGTTGCAGACGACCGCCCCAGAGGACAGCGTCGCGTTGGTGAATCTTGATGGCGCCTTCATGCCCCTGGCCGCTGGCGATGGCGACAAACCCTCCAGCGTTGAGTGCTTCGTTGAGGTCGAGTTGTTCGTAGCCGGGCCTGATGCCCGTGGTGTCGGGCGGAACCCACATCTGCAGGAAGTGGACGGGCTCGTCGGGGCTGGCGTTGAACTCGCTGTGGCGAATGCCGGAGCCTGCACTCATCCGCTGGGCGAGGCCAGGGTAGAGAATGCCGAGATTGCCTTCGCTGTCCTTGTGCTCGAGGCGCCCTGAGAGCACCCAGGTGACGATCTCCATGTCGCGATGGCCATGGGTGCCAAAGCCTTGGCCGGCAGCGACCACGTCGTCGTTGTTGACCAAGAGTAGGCCGTGGCCTTCGTGGTCGGGGGAGTAGTGCGGGCCGAAGTTGAACGAGTGCTGCGAATGCAACCAACCGGCATCGGTGAGGAAGCGATCGGCAGCTCGGTGAACGGTGAGCGTCGTCATGGCCTCTACAACATAGTTGTGTGCACAACTATTCCTGATGTCCTTCAGATGTCGTCAGCCAGTGGGCACCACGATGCCGCGTGGACGGGCGACATCGACGACAGCGGCCCATTCGACATCGGTGTCGTAGCCCAGTGCCCAGAAGACCACGCCACCAATGCGCTGCTCGCGGGCCACGTCAACTCGTGCGCGCACGCCAGCAGCGTCCATGAAGTGCACCTCGCGCGTCTGCACGCAACTGTTCGTACCGTCGCTGCTTTCACGCTCATAGGTGAACGTGGACTCTTGTGTCTCCTCGTCCCGAACGGCGGTGGCCCCGTACTGCACCAGCAGGGCGGCGACTTCACGCAGATTAGGGTCGACCTTGCCTGGAGTGTCAGGCGGGCAGGTGCCGGTCGTGCCGACCACCCAGTTGCGTCCATACAGGGGCACACCGAGGACTATCTTGCTGTCGTCGTCGACGGCCTTCTTCGCCGCCTTGACGGTGCTGCGTACCCACGCGAGCGGGGCGATGGGCCCGGGACGTTCGGTGGAGTAGTCGTACGCCATGATGCGAATGCGGTCGACATGATCGCCGATTGCCGCGTAGTCGTAGACCCAGTAGCCGCTGTCGCCGGTGCGTTCGGTGTCGTAGATCGGCGGGATGCTGACGGTGAGCACCTTGCCGGCAAAGTGCAGGGCGATGCCCAATTCTTCGATGAAGGCAACCCAGTTCGGCCGCGTGGTTTCCCAGGTCTCGCGGCCGTCGGCGAAGGCGAACTGTTCGTAGTCGATGTCGATGCCGTCGAAGTCGTTCTCTTGCACGATCGCGGCGATGGCCATCACGTGCTGTGCGCGCAGCGCTGGGTCGGCGAACACCGCGGCCATTCCGCCGGCCGGCATTCCGTCTGTGATCGCCGGAATCACCTTCGCGCCCTGCTGTCGAATGGTGTCGATGAGCACGGCCAACTCCTCCGAGCTGCCGGGGAAGTCGATGTCGGTGGCACCCGTTGACGAGTAGCCGAACGGCGACACCTCGTGAAGATTGCTGCCGTACGCGCCGATGGTTGCCGTGGCCTCAGGCATCACCCAATACGGTGCCCAGCCACTCATCGGGATGTCCTTCAGTGGCGGTGCTGCGGTGGTGTTGCGAACGACAGTGGCCACACCAACGCCAAGGGCAGCCACCACGAGGACGCCGATGAGTGGGAAAAGTCGCGACTTGCGGCGCCGAGCATTGGTGGCTCGTGCGCCGATGCCGAGCTCGCTTCCGTCGAGCTCGCGCAGTGAGCGGACGACTGTGTAGCTGCGGCCCTCGGGAACGTCGACCACGTTGGGGATCGCGAACGTGCGGCACCCGGCGGCGACGGCGCTGGCGACACCCGTCGGCGAATCCTCGATGGCCACGCAGTCCTTGGCGTGTACGCCGAGGCGATTGGCGGCGGTGAGATATGGCTCGGGGTGTGGCTTGCCATTGGTGACTTCGTCGCCGGTGATGACGACATCGAATGTGCCGGGCGGGAGCGTGCGCACGACTGCGTCGGCGAACCGCGTCCAGCTCATCGTCACAAGTGCCTGCGGGATTCCGGCCTTGCGCACGGCCAGCAATGTGTCGCGCGCTCCAGGCCGCCACGGCACCTTGCGTTGCACGCGGGCGATGACGCCATCGAGCAACCGGTTGACGATGTCGTCGATGGGTAGATCGACGCCGCCCTGTTCGCGCAGAATCGCCGCCGACACGCGCAGGTCGTTGCCGACCATGGCGTGCGCCTTCTCCTGGTCCCATTGGCCACCGAACTCGGCGACCAACTCGTACTCACACTCGATCCAGTACGGCTCAGTGTCGACGATGGTGCCGTCCATGTCCCACAGCACGGCTGCGGGGCGCGCCACGGCGCGGCGTTTCTTCGTGGCGGCACTCATCTCGTCAACGACCTTAGTTGGCGGGCCCTTCGGTGAGTGGGCAGCACTCAGTCAGAGCGCGAGCGCAACCCGGCGAGCTTCGAGAACGGCCTCGTGAATCGTGCGCGGCGCAACGCAATCCCCTGCCTGCGCAGTGGCGCCGGCAATCGGTTCGGTCGGTAGACGGAAGCCGCAGTCGACCAGGGCCGCACAGGGCACGACGCGTCGGTCGCCGCTGAAGCGGTCTTCCAGCTCGATCTCGCCGGCGCGAACCACACGCAGCAGGCTGCGGCGCTCGATCGTGGCGCCCTGTTGTTGCAGGCGCACGTTGGCGGGGGCGAGGTCACCGGTACGGGAGAGCTCATTGCCGGCAATCTGGTCCTGCGTGATCAGAATCGCCCGGATGCCAAGTGTCTCTGCGAGAGCGACAGCGATTGGGCCTCCGATGGGGTCGAAGATCGCAATCTGGCCGTCGGGCAACGGCGTGCCGCGAGCAACGTCGAGAACATCGATCACGACTGCGCCATCTGCGATCTCATAGGAACGGATGCCGGCCCGTGCGCCGGTGCACTGCACAACGACTTCACCCGGAGCAGCGGCGAGGTCGGCGGCGCCCAACTCCACAAGCACTCCGGCGGCCGAGCAAGAATCGATGAGCCACTGGACCAGCGGGCCACCGGGCCCTGCGTCGGCGGCGACGCCACCGAGGTGATCGGCCTGCTCGACCAGACGCACCCGATGGCCGCGTGCGGCCGCAACGCGGGCGGTCTCCAGCCCGGCCACGCCGCCACCGATGACGACGACGTCGCGCGGTCGTGTGGCGGGGGCGTACCAATCCGGATCTTCGGTCTCGCGGCCGCTGGTGGGCTCGCCGACACAGGTGATGATCGGGCTGCGCGCATCGCGGACCTGGCACGTCTGATTGCAGCGAATGCATGGGCGCACGGTGTCGGCGGCATCGGCCGTCAGCTTGGCCACCAGGTCGGGGTCGGCGACCTGTGCGCGGGTCATCTCGACGCCGTCGCACACGCCGTCACCGATTGCCCACTCTGCCTGGCCCCACTCAACGACCGAGCCCTGCAGGAAGACGGGAGTGTCGCCAACCGCGGCCTTGACGTCGCGACAGACACCAATGTTGAAGCCGGCCGGTTCGTGGAAGTCGGGACGAGTCTTCTCGGCCGAGAAGATCGAGCCACGCACCACCACGAGGTAGTCCACGCTGTCGTTGAGCGCGGCTGCAATCTCGACTGCGGCGTCAGGTGTGATGCCCGCCCACGGCGCCAGTTCGTCGCAAGAAAGGCGGAGCCCCACGACCGCCGTACCCGCAGCAGCGCGGACAGCAGTGATGACCTCGCGGGTGAAGAGCAGTCGGTCGCGGCCCCACACGTCGTCGCGTTGGTTGGTGAGGCCAGACATGAATTGACGAACCAGGCTGTGCTGGCCGGAGTTGATCTCTACGCCGTCACAACCGGCCGCGATCGCGATCGCAGTAGCGGCACCGAACCCGGCGACGACGGCTGCGATATCGGCGGCTTCCATCCACTTTGGCACCTCGCGTGAGTTCACCTCGGGTACGCGTGAGGGTGCCCACAGCTCGCGCTGGTTGTAGGCACTGCTGCCCTGGCCGCCGGCATGGTCGAGGCCGGCGATGACCAGAGCGCCGTGGGCGTGGCATGCGTCTGCGATCGCCGTCCAACCCGCCGCGCAGGAGGCGGCGAGAGGTGCGCGCTCGTACGGCCAGTCGCTGTCGTGCACGCTGGCACCTTCGGTCACGATGACGCCGCACCCGCCCTGAGCGCGCCGCTGGTAGTACGCGGTATGACGGGGCGTGAAGGCTCGGTGCTCGTCAGCGAGGTTGGTGACGTGGGGCCCGAACATCACTCGGTTGCGTGCCGTCGCGGCGCCGAGCGAGATCGGCTGCAGAAGCTGCAGCGTGCCGTTCGTGGTCATAGTCAGTTGCGGACCAACCGCAACACCGGGCTCACACCCTGATTGAAATCGTTCATGTCGGTCATCGTGACGACGTTACCTGCCACTCATTCGGTGTGGGATGCCGACAACTCGCTACCGCCCAGCAGCCGCTTGATGTTGTCGAGATGACGGAGCAGGACGAGTGCGCCGAGCGCGGCGGCGGTGGCGACCTCCCAGCCGGGGCCACCCATCAACGCGACGCCGAGCGGGAAGCCGACGGTGAGCATCAGTGACGCCAGCGACGCCTTGCCGGTGGACTTGCGGACGGCGACCCAGACGACCGTCAGAATCACGAAGAGCTGGGGCTGTAGCACCAGGGTTGCGCCGCCAAGTGTGGCGACGCCCTTGCCGCCTTTGAACCGGCGGGTTACCGGGTACATATGGCCGACGGTGGCTGCGGCGGCTGCGGCGTACCCAAGGGCTGAGGGTCGATGGGTGAGCGTCAGCGCGACCGCAGCGGGGATGGCGCCCTTCAGCCCGTCGAGAATGAACACGACGACGCCCCACTTGGTGCCCATCGTGCGAGCGATGTTGGACGCTCCGGGGTTGCCAGAGCCGACCTTCTCGATGTCGATGCCCTTGCTGCGCGCCACCATCACGGCGCTGGGAATCGTGCCCAGGAAGTAAGCCGGGACGATCAACAACCAAACCATGACCAACCCCTTCCCCCCTCAGCGCCCAAACGGCCGAGCCAACTGTACGCGCGGCGCCTGTCGTGAGAGGTGTGTCTGGCGTTAGAGGTGTGAATGCAGCCAGGTGATGATGTCCGCGGTGACTTCGTCGCGGTTGATTTCGTTGAGCAGTTCGTGCCGGGCGCCTTCGTAGATCTTGCAGTCAGCGGGAACGTCATGGGCAGCGAGCGCGGTCGCCAAGGCGGTGGCGTGGGCGCCCATTGCTGCTGCCGGGTCCTGGTCGCCAGCGATCACGAGTACCGGGCAGGTGATGGCCGCCAACTGGTCGGCGGCCGGGGCGACGACATCGAACAGGTCGATGAAGTAACCGAACGTGAGTGGGTTGTTGTCACCGCAGTACGGGTCGGCCACGTACAGATCGACTTCGTCCTCATCGCGACTGAGCCAATCGAAGGGTGTACGCGGCGGATCGAAGGCTGCGTTGTTGGCGGCCAGCAGGTCTGCCGCCGATGCATCGCGCATGCCGGCGTCGGCGAAGCCCTGCAGCAGCGCGCTGGTGCCAGCGACCTCATTGACGTCGGCGGCCATTCCGCACAGCACACCACCGGCAAGTCCATCGGAGTGCTGGGTGAGATACGCGAGGCCGAACAGCGCTCCCATCGAGTGTCCGAAGAAGAACACCGGAGTGCCAGCGGCGGCCTTCGCAACGGCGTCGGCGCGCAGTTGGTGTAGGTCGTCGATGACTGCCTGACCACCACCGGGGCCCATCATGCCGGGTCCGGTTGCCTTCCCGGTACGGCCATGCCCGCGGTGGTCGACGGCGACCGCCGAGAAGCCGGCATCGTTGAGCGCGGAGGCGAAGCGGTCGTAGCGCCCCGAGTGCTCAGACGCGCCGTGCGCGATGACCACCAGCCCTGCGGGCGAGTCGATCGGCCATGACCGACTGAACACCTGAACTCCATGAGAATCAACCATCGTCTGCTCGTCCATTGTCGCCCCTCCTGTTCGGTCCACGCTACGCGCCGTCAGGGCCCGTTGATGGACAAACTTGGGTCTAGTTCAGGACTGGGATTCGGGTCGGCTTGGTGTGGTCCATGGCTGGGCGGGGCTTCATGGACACGGCGACGGGTTGGGCGGCCAGCTCGGCCAAGGCGATTTCGCCTTCGCCGGTGACGCACTCCGGGTCCGGGCCATCGAGCGGCAGGCCGGTGAAGAATTTGGCGGCCATGCAGCCGCCCTGGCAGGCATCGAAGGCACCGCAGCTGGCGCAGGCACCGGCTGATTGCGGTTCGCGCAGCGACGTGAACAGATCGCTCTGCTTCCACACCTTGGCGAAGCCGCCCTCGTCGCGCACGTTGCCGGCACGGAACTCGTCGTGGATGACGAACGGGCAGGCGTACACATCGCCAATGGGGTCGATGAGGCACACGACGCGACCAGCGCCGCACATGTTGAGACCGGGCAGCGCCGGCCCCAGCGCGTTGAGGTGGAAGAACGAGTCGCCGGTGAGCACGTTCTCACCGTTTGCCATCAGCCAGTTGTAGATCTCGCGCTGCTGTGCGTTTGTGGGGTGCAGGTGTTCCCAGCTGTCCACGCCGCGGCCGCTGGGACGCAGGCGGGTGACGCGCAACTGGGCGCCGTAGCTATCGGCGAGCGCCTTGAATTCGTCGAGCTGGGGCACGTTCTGGCGAGTGACGACGACACTGATCTTGAACGGTCCGAAGTTGGCGGCAGCCAAGTTGTCCATCGCCCGGCGGGCCATGTCGTAACTGCCCGCACCGCGCACCGCGTCGTTGGTGACTGCATCGACACCGTCGAGGCTGATCTGGATGTCGAGGTAGTCCATCGAGGCAAGCCGGCGGGCCTTCTCTGCATCGATGAACGCACCGTTGGTGGAGAACTTGACGCCGATACCGCTGGCAACCGAATACTCGACGAGCTCGAAGAAGTCGCGGCGCACCATCGGCTCGCCGCCACCGATGTTGATGTAGAAGACCTGCAGATCGCGCAGCTCGTCGAGCACGCGCTTCGCCTCAGCAGTCGACAGCTCGCGGTCGTCGCGCTGACCTGACGACGACAGGCAGTGGACGCACTGCAGGTTGCAGGCGTACGTCAGCTCCCACGTCAGGCAGATGGGCGCATCGAGCCCGGTTTTCAATTGCGATACCAGCGACTCGACGCTCACGACTCTGCTTCCTTCGTGGTGCGAACGACCACAACCTGTGATTCCTGCAGCGACTGGAACGCGCTGACAAACGACGGCCAACGTGATTCTGCAACTCCACAGGCGCGCAATGCGCCGGCGAATGTGGCGTGGTCGCCGAGCGCACGTGCGACGGCGACCATGTCGGGGTGCTTGAGAAAAACCAACCGCCGATTGCCGTAGTGGTACGCCAGCGCGCCGAACGGCTCTGGGCGCAGCGCCACCTGCGGGTGCAGTGCGAGCGCGACGCCCAACAGCGGGTGGGCGATCAGGTCAGTAGACACCGCACATGCCGTCGATGGAGATCTCCTCGACCAACAGCTCTTCGATCAGATCGGCGGGGGCCTCGGTGGCCGCAGATACCTCGGCGGTGGTGGCGATGTCGTCGTGCTCCATGGCCGTGGAGCGTATCGCGTGCTGCCCTTCGGGTGCTCCTCGGGCCTGGTCCTTCACGGAAGCGCATCGCTTCTATACTTTCGCCCGATGGCGGCGGCCCCTGCTTCCCTTCGTGGGTTCGCGCGCTGGAGTTCCTGGCGCATCCCACTCATGGCATGGGTGGTGTCGCGCGCCCTGGGTTTCATCGCACTCGTGGTGACACCGACACCCGACGGCCGCTGGTTCAATGCGTTCGGCGTGACGGCAATGGACGGCGGCTGGTACCGAATCATCGTGACCGAGGGTTACCCAAACTCGTCAACGACCACCTTTTCAACAGCGTGGCCGTTCTTTCCGCTCTACCCCTGGCTTGCAGATCTTCCAACGCGGCTGGGCGTGCCCGTCGGCCCCTCGCTCATCGCGGTGTCGTGGTTGGCGGCGCTTGTTGCATTCGTCGGTGTGTGGCAGCTGGCATCGCACCGCTTCGACGATCGTGTCGCATCGCTGTCGGTGTGGGTCATTGCACTGCTGCCCGGCTCGATAGGCCTGGTTCTTGCCTACAGCGACAGTCTCTTTGTGGCTGCCTTGGTGTGGATGCTGGTACTGATCGACCGTCGGGCGCAGGCGGTTCAGAAGGCGGTCGCTCGCTCGAACTGGGCGTGGTGGCAGATCGGCGGCGTTGCGGCTATCGGCACCGCCAGCAGACCAAACGGGTTCATGTTGGTGGTCGTCGCGTGGGTCGCCGCGTGGTGCATTGATCGTCGTTGGCGGCACGCTGTTGCGGCCGCATTTCCTTCGCTGGTGTTCCTGGTCAGTTGGATGATTTATTGCCAGCGCAAGGTTGGCGACCCGCTGACCTTCCTGACGGCGAAGGCAGCATGGATCGAATCACCGTTGTGGAAGTTCTTGGTCGATCCGTTCGAGCGTGAAGCCGTGCCGTTTCATGTGGTGGTTGGGCTGGCGGTAGTGGTGCTGGCGGCCCCGTCGCTGCGAAAGTTGCCCTCGTGGTGGCTGGTGTGCATCGTTCTCCTGGTTGTCCCGCAGTTGCTGCTCGGGCTCGAGGGCCTGGCTCGCTATGTGACGCTGGCGGCACCTCTGTCGATTGCGTGCGCACTGACGCTCTCGCGTCGGGCTCGTTGGGTGCAGTTGCTGGCACTCGTGGTGTGTGCTGCGGGTCTGATGTTTCTGGGCATTTGGGTGGTGCGATACTCATGGGTGCCCTGACCGCCGCCAACCGTTACCGCGATTCGGTGTGCGTTGTCACCGGCGGGCTTGGCTTCATTGGCTCGAACCTGGTGCTTGCGCTCCATGGTGCGGGCGCCCAGGTGCGAGTGCTGGACGCGCTGATTCCCCAGCATGGAGGCGACGTTCGCAACGTCACCGCCTTCGCTGCAGCGGAGGGCAGCTCGTTGCAGATTGTGACCGGCGACATCGCGGACGAAGCGGTCACGGTGCCGCTACTGGACGGTGCAGATTTCGTCTTCAACATCGCCGGGCAGGTCAGCCACCACGAGTCGATGGTGGATCCATTGCGCGACCAGGACATCAACGTCCGTTCGCAGTTGGTGCTGCTGGAAACCCTTCGCCGTGTGCGGCCAGAAGTGGTGGTCGTACACACCAGTACCCGCCAGGTGTACGGGCGGCCGCGGTACCTGCCAGTTGATGAGGCGCACCCAACCGAGCCGCGCGACATCAACGGCGTCAACAAGCTGGCCGGCGAGCACTACCACCGCCTGTACGGCGAGGTCCACGACCTTCGAACTGTCTCGCTGCGCCTCACCAATGTGTACGGGCCTCGTCAGAATCTTCACAAGCACGGCCTCGGCTTTCTGCCCGTCTTCGTCAGTCGAGTGCTACGCGGCGAGCCGTTGAGCGTGTTCGGCGATGGGCAGCAGCTTCGCGATTGTCTGCACGTTGATGATGTCGTCGCCGCGCTGGCACGTGCGGGCACGGCGGCCGGTGACGGACACATCGAGCGGGGCACCGTTTTCAATCTGGGCAGCGATGAATCTCATACCCTGCTTGAGATTGGGCAAATGATGGCGCATCTCGCCGGTACCGACTCGGCTGTCAGCCTGTTGCCGTGGCCCGACGAGCTGAGCCGTATCGACATCGGTGGTTTTCAGACAGACTCGCGGGCGGCTTCCGCCGCGCTGGGTTGGTCGCCTACGATTCCGTTCAGGGACGGAATCGAAATGACACTCAACTTCTACAGAGAGCATCCGTGGTACCTGTCGTCGACGTGAGCCGTCGTATGGCTCGTCATCGCCAGGCATTCCTCGAGTCCGTCGGCCATGTGCTGGACAGCGGCTCGTTGTTGCTCGGCCCACAGTTGGTCGAGCTTGAGCGCGCCTTCGCTCAGTTCGCGGGCGGCGCAGAGTGCGCGGGAGTGGCCAGTGGCGCGGCAGCGCTGCAGCTCGCGCTAGCGGCGATGGAGGTCGGCCTTGGCGACGAGGTGATCGTTCCGGCGATGACGGCCGTTCCCACTGCGGCCGCGGTGTGCGCGGTAGGCGCGACACCCGTCTTCGTCGACGTGGATCTCGCAACCGCCGAGATCAATCCGGAGAGTGCAGCGGCTGCGGTCTCCTCCCGAACTCGGGCGGTGATTGGGGTCCATCTCTATGGCCGCCCATTCGATGTTGCTGCGCTCGCGAGTGCGGTGGGCGTGCCGATCGTGGAGGACTGTGCGCAGGCACACGGGGCCATCGACCGTGTGGCGGGCGCAGTGGCCGCGTACTCGTTCTACCCGACGAAGAATCTTGGCGGCATTGGCGATGGTGGGGCAGTGGTCACCGACGATGTCGAGATGGCTCAGCGCGTTCGTCGCCTCCGAGCGCACGGTGCGGCCGCTCAGTACGTGCACACCGAGATCAGCCAGAACTATCGCATGAGTGAGATCGAAGCAGCGTGGCTGAACCTGACCCTGCCCTTCCTGGCGGCGGATACTCAGCGCCGTCGCGCAATCGCCGCTGCTTACCGTTCGGCGGCGCCGCACCTGTCGTGGCAACGCGACCATGAACGCCACGTCCATCACCTTGCAGTCGTGCTCACCCCCGATCGCGACACGTTTCGGCAGCATCTCGCCGCCAACGATGTGGCGGCTGCAGTGCATTACCCCCTCGCTCTCACGCAGCAGCCGGCCTACTCGCACTTCACGACCGTGGCCTGCCCCAACGCGGAAGCGTGGTCGGCGAGGTGCGTCAGTGTTCCGATGTTCGCAGAGCTCACCGACGCTGAGGTCGAAGTCGTATGTGCCGCACTCGAAACGGCGCCCGCATGACCGACCCGATGAACCCCTACGTCTCGTCGGTATCGGCGTTCTTCCCCTGCTACAACGACGCGCTGTCCATCGGCAAGATGGTTCGCGACGTGCACCTCGGGTTGGAAGGTGCAGTCGAAGACTTCGAGGTGATCGTCGTCAACGATGGCTCAAGTGATAATTCGTTGGAGGTGCTGCACGAGCTGGCCACCGAGTTTCCACGACTGCGGATTGTCGACCACGAGGTGAATCGTGGATACGGCGGTGCCCTGCTCTCCGGCTTTGCAGCGTCGACCAAGCAGTGGGTCTTCTACACCGATGGCGACGCGCAGTACGACGCTGCCGAGATCGTTCGTTGCATCGCAGCGGTTCGAGTGGACACCGACGTCGTGCAAGGTTTCAAGATCGGCCGCGGCGACCCGTTGCATCGCAAGGTGATTGGGCGCACGTACCACCACCTCGTCAAGCTGTTCTTTCGGCTACGCGTCCGCGATACCGACTGCGATTTCCGCCTCGTTCGCCAGACGGTGCTGGACAGAGTCACGCTGCGGTCCACCACCGGAGTGATCTGCGTGGAGATGATGTGTTCGTTCCAGCGTGTCGGCGCACGCTTCGTGCAGGTGGGGGTCAGCCACTATGAGCGGCCGCACGGCAAGTCACAGTTCTTCCGGCTGCCCGCGATTGGCCGCTCGGCCGTGCAACTGCTGCAACTGTGGTGGCGCCTGATGATCCGCCGCGACGCGTAGCTCCCCCTGTGAGCGCTGACCTGTTTCCCGAGTTGCCCGCCGAGACGGCGCAATTGGCCTTTTCGCGCGCGTGTCGCGACGAGATGATCCGTCGCTTCCAACAGCTCGACCCTGATGCCTCGGCCGACGAGATCACCAAGGAATACATCGAGGTCACGGTCGCCGAAGCATTGGAAGATCTGCACACGCCCGGTGCCGGCGACTTCTTTGGCCGCATCACTGACGAGTCGCAGGAGCGCTGGTACATCGGCCGCCGGCACATCGAGAACGACCGGCACGATCCGGTCGTGGTGGATTGGCGGGCACCGATTGCGGCGCCGTTCTACCGCGCCACCCACGCCGACCCGTTCGGCCTGGCCCATCGCCGGCGCTTCACCGTGGCTTCGGTTCACGATGGCCCCAACGAACTGACCGCATACCTCGACGAGCAACTGGACGACCCGGACCACGAAGCGGCCGGTTCAGGCATTCCCGACCCGGTACTCGCCGAGATCGGTGCCGCGCGTACCGGTGCCATGCGCGAGATCGTCGCCACGATTCAGGCCGAGCAGGACATGGTCATCCGTGCCCCGCTCGAGCAGTGCCTTGTCGTGCAGGGTGGCCCGGGTACGGGGAAGACGGCCGTAGGTCTGCACCGAGCCGCCTTTCTGCTCTTCGAGCACCGCCGTCGGCTGGTGCGCGATGGCGTGCTGGTGGTTGGCCCCAACAAGGTCTTCCTCGACTACATCGGCAACGTGCTGCCCTCGCTGGGTGAGCGCAGCGTGCAGCAGCGCACCGCGCTCGAGCTGTGTGTGCCGAAGGTGGAGATCACGGGCGAGGACGACCGCGAGACTCGCCGCACAAAGGGCAGCGCCGAGATGTTGGCCGACCTGGAAGCCGCAACGCTGAACCACATCACAGTCCCCGATGAAGACCTACGCATTCCGATGGGCTCGCGCACCATCAAGGTTGAACGCGACGAGTTCGCTGGCTGGCTGCAACAGGCAATGGCGGCCAACTCGCCGGTGAACAAGCGTCGCGAATCGATGAAGGGCATCGTGGAGCGTGACATGATGCGCCGCTTCGACCGCGACGACGTGTGGGGCAAGGCCCCTGCGTTGCGGGCCGCCATCACCAAGGCATGGCCGACGGCTATGCCGATCAAGCTGGTCGATCGACTGCTGCCGGGGCCGAGTGGCAAGAAGCGTCAGTGGACGGTCGCCGATCAGTACCTCGTCGACGAAGCCAACTCGCTGCTCAATGGCACACCGTTCACCTACGGCCACGTCGTGGTTGACGAGGCTCAGGACCACAGTGCAGTCGCGCTGCGCTGTATCGGCCGACGTAGCCCTGCGGGCTCGCTGACCATCCTCGGCGACCTGGCCCAGTCCACCACCCCCGCCGGCCAGCGCGACTGGGACGAGGCGCTGGGTCACCTGCGTTCGACCGCCTCCCAAGTCGCGCACCTCACCATCGGCTATCGCGTGCCCGCGCCGATTCTCGACGTTGCCAACCGCCTGCTGCCGTTCACAGATGTCACCACCCAGGCCAGCCGCAGTGTGAGGGCCGACGGGGTTGCGCCGGCGGTGCGTCAGGTGTCGACCGCCGAGTTGGCCGACGCCGTGGCCGACGAAGTTCGCCTGGTGCGTCACCGACACCACAACACGGGTGTGGTCGCCCCGGTTGAATTGCACCCGATGCTGTTCGCAGCGTTCGAGCGGATCGGTCTGCAGGGCACCGACCGCGTGCACGACCTTGCGGCCAACGATGTTCCGGTCTTTCACGCGGAGGCGGTGAAGGGCCTCGAGTTCGACGGCGTCGTAGTGGTCAACCCGCACCAGATCTTCGACGGGTCAGCGCTCGGCGCACGCCTGCTCTATGTGGCAATGACTCGCGCCGTACAGGTGCTGCACCTTGTCACTGACTCTTCGGTACCCGCCGCCATCGCCTGACCGTCGAACCCAGGCCTGGCAACGCCCCACAGATGCGAGTCGGTACTCACACCCCGGGGTGCGAGTGCCCACTCGAATGGCGGCCTGGCACTCGCACTGGCGGTGTGGCACTCGCACTGGCGGTGTGGCACTCGCACTGGCGGTGTGGCACTCGCACTGGCGGTGTGGCACTCGGACGGGCCGTCCGGCGTGGCGCTGCCGACACCCTGCGATGTATGGTGCGCCGCAGACGTCGACTCACATATCTGGGGGCAATTCCGTGAAGACCAAGGCCGCAATTCTTCGTGCACGCAACACACCGTGGAGCGTCGAGGAGATCGAACTCGATTCACCCAAGGCCGGTGAGGTGCTGGTCAAGATCGTCG
>JANOYI010000147.1:0-2614 GCA_031428795.1 Ilumatobacteraceae bacterium
CTGGCTCCGGCGTTTCAGGAGATGGGCAACGCCGAGTTCATCGCCAGCCAGATCGCCGACGGCGGGCCCATCATCCTGCAGGACCTGATTGGCAGCGACCGCAACATCGTGCTCGACCACACGCCTGCCGACGGCTTCTACATCTATCTTGCACACCCGGCGGACCGCGACTCGTCGTGCCCGATCGAGCAAGTCAAGCGCACCCGCGAGTTCATCGATTGCGAGGGCCGCCCGCTGGAACCGTCGGACCTGTCGTTGCCGCCCCAGGGCGTGCGGCCGATCATCAACCCGGACGGCTCGCTGACACTCGACCTCACTGCCGACTAATTGTGTGCGGCGGCTACGCCCGAACGGGGATGTTTGCGACCAGGCGAGCGGCGAACTCTTCGGTGTGCTCATCGAGTTTGCTGCGATGCAGGGCCAGGCCGCCAATCACATCGGCGCCGAGATACGACACGGCAGTGTCGAGCTTGTCGAGCGTGGTGCCCGGGTTGAGTGCGAACGTGCAGAAGGTGGCGGCCAACTTGCCGCGCATCGCTGGCAGATGATTGATGGCGCCGATGCCAAATGGCGCCTGACCGACCACGAACAAGCCGTGCACCCATGTACCGACGATCACGACATCGGCTTCCTGGATGGCGGCGAGTTGCAGCTCCTTCATCGGCGAGACTGTGGTGATGCCCCAACCTTCCTGCTGCAGGTTGGCGGCGATCAGCTCGCCTGCCTTGCGCGTATTACCGGTGAGGCTCTGAAAGAGAACGGCTGCCTTCATGACTGCTATTCAAGCACGGCCGCTTCGCATGCCTCGCGTTCGGCGCGGCCCTTGCGAATCTTGCGGACCACGCTGACGACCCCAACCAGGAGCGTGAGGCCGATGATCAAACACAGCGCGACGATGATTCGCGTCGGCAAAGTGCGAGTGCCGCTGAAGATATAGATGTCGGGGATGATGAACGCGCCGAGCGAGATCACCGCCCAGTTGACCGCCTGCTTGTAGTGATCGTCGATGAAGCTCAGGACCATCCGCGGGGTGGTGAACGCATCAACGATCGCGGCTCCGAGGTCAAGCACAAGATAGATCCACGGGTTGAGGCCGTAGTCGCCAACGGCGGCCCACACGATCAACGTGCGGATCAGGGCCCACACGACCACGATGCCAGCCCACGTACGGCTGAGACGTTTGCGACGTTGCAGCGTCTCAGCGTCGTGGGCGTGCACTGGGCGCGGCATTTGCACCATTCAAGCAGGTGCCCCGCGCGCATAGCCCTCGCCCAGCCCGTGTTTTGGGCTTCTTCAGAGCTTCTTGAGAGGCGCCCAGGCCAGCGAGAGGTGCTTGGTGCCCGCCTCGCGGAAACGAATCGTTGCCTCTGCCCGGTCGCCTTGCCCGCGGATCTCGATGATGACGCCCTCGCCGAAGGCCGGATGTTCGACGTCGTCGCCGGTGCGAAGGCCGATGTCGTGCGCGTTCGACTGTGCCGGCTGCCGGCGACCCGCAGCGAGTGCCGCGTCGACGACGCGCTCGCGGTGGTCATCGACATCGTCGTCAGGGTCGAAGCTGCTGACCGGCGAACGACTGCCCGGGTCGCCGCGTAATGAACTCTCGCCGTCGTCTGCATCGCGCCGCTTGTACGCGGGAGGTGCGCTGCCGTAGCCACCACCGCCACCACTTCGGCCGCGGTAACTCTGGCGACCATACGAGCTGCGGCCGCCGACCGCGCCCGACTGCTCGATCAGTTCGGCTGGAATCTCGTCGAGGAAACGTGAGGGCGGGCTGTAGTTGGTAGTGCCGAACAGTTGCCGGCTCCAGGCGTGGCTGACGAACAGCTTCTGCTGCGCGCGGGTGATGCCCACGTACGCCAGCCGACGTTCCTCCTCCATCTGCGTGGGCTCGGTGAGCGCACGGCTGCTGGGGAACAGGCCTTCCTCCATACCGACGAGGAACACGACCGGATACTCCAGGCCCTTGGCACTGTGCAGGGTCATCAGGACGACTTTGTCGTCGTCGGTGATCTCGTCGGTGTCGGCTACGAGGGCCACCTGCTCGAGGAACTCGTCGATGCGGGTGAACTCTCTGGCTGACCCGATCATCTCGCCGATGTTCTCCAAGCGACCTGCAGCTTCGACGGAACCCTCCACCTCCGCTTCCAACTCGGCGAGGTAGCCGCTGCCGTCCATCACGGCCTGCAGCAGGTCGCCAGGGCCGGTGCCCTCTTGCGCGGCGAGGGCACTCATCTCGTCGAGCAGACGCACGAAGCTCTCCACTCCCCTCGCTGCTGGGCCGGTGAGGCCTGCTTCCTGCGCGTGGCGCATGGCTTCGGCGAAGGTGATGCCGTCGGCCTTGGCGAGTGCGTCGAGCTTGGCCACGCTGCCTTCGCCGACGCCGCGCTTGGGGACGTTGAGCACGCGCTTGATACTGACTTCGTCGGCCGGGTTGACCACGGCGCGCAGGTAGCCCATCGCGTCTTTGATCTCTCGCCGGTCGTAGAAGCGGGTGCCACCGACCACCTTGTAAGGAATGCCGAAACGCATGAACGCCTCTTCGAGCACCCGGCTCTGGGCGTTGGTTCGGTAGAAGGCGGCCATCTCCTTCCACATCGCGTGCGACTCGCGCTGG
>JANOYI010000148.1:0-2311 GCA_031428795.1 Ilumatobacteraceae bacterium
GATCTTCGCGAGTTCCGAGACCACCTATGGCATTTGCTTTGCCGACGGCGAGGTCAAGCCTGAGTACGTGCCGGTCGACGAGGAGCACCCGACGGTTCCCCACGACAGCTACGCGATGTCGAAGGTCGTCAACGAGGCGACAGCACGGTCGTTCCAGGCGCGTACCGGTACTGATATCTACGGGTTGCGCATCAACAACGTGATCGAACCCCACGAGTACGACGCGAACTTCCCCGCTTACGTTGCCAACCCCGGTCTGCGGCGCCGGAACATCTTTGCGTACATCGATGCACGCGACCTCGGCCACATGGTCGACTGCTGCCTGCGCACCGACGGCCTCGGCTACCAGATTTTCAACGTGTCGAACGACGACACTTCCGTGGCCATTCCCAGCGACGAGGTGTACGAGCAGTTCTACGCAGGAGTGCCGTGCCACCGCGACATGGGTCGATACGAGACGTTCTATTCCAACGACAAAGCCAAACGGCTCGTCGGTTTCGCCCCCCGCCATTCGTGGCGCGACGACCTCGGCTGAGCAAGTTCAGTAGCCAGTCTTTTTTTGGGGGAGGGTCGGGTCATCCGGCGTTTCGCGCGTGTTCCCGTTCGGCGACGTGGAAACGGGCAAGGTTCGCAAGGGCGTCATCTGGGGCTTCCTCAACTGCGATCAGGCTTGAGTCGGCGTCTTTGGAGGACCGTAGCAATTCGTCGAGCTTGCGCTGCGTAGCGGCTACTTGCCGCTGCTGAGTGTGCTGGATCACGAACACCATGACGAATGTCACGGATCCGGTTACTGAGTACAACGTGGTCTGCCACCATCCCGGAAACTGCGTGGCGAGGCCGACAATCGCCCAGACGATCACGAGTACCGCAGCCAGGATTCCGGAGCCGGCGTGTGCAACAGCGTCGCCTACGTGATGCAGGGCACGACTGGACCAGTGACGTTGTGTCCACTCGCTGGCGTGAAAACCGCTGGCTCCCCCGAACATGCCCCGGCGCCATTTGGGTGGACCGTCAGCGGGATCGTCGTGAGTCTGCATCCTCGGTGGTACCCGGAACATGGATGTGCGAACCATTCGGTGCATTCGCCGACCACCGATGTCTAATCCGGTTTAACCGGTTGTGGCCCTGGGTAACACCTCCACGTCAACCCCCTGACACACCCCGCACGTCAACCCCCCGACGGAAGGTCACCATGTCCACCAAATTTCGTTTTTCCAGCGCGCTCTGTTTTGCAGGCGCCGCCCTCGTTCTGGGAGGTGCTGCAATCGGCTTGACCAGCAGCACGTCCTTCGCAGCGAGCGTTACTCCGGGCTCGAGTTACAGCGTCGACAATGCGCCGTACTCGACCGCCGGCAAGACCTGCGATCCGAGTCGCGATGGATATCACTTCATCGTGAACCAGCTCGAATTCCCAGTCGGCGCCGTCATCGATGGCAGCGACTTCGGGCCGATCAATATCACGTTCTCGGACGGCAGCACCGCAGTTGCGATGTTCACGGACCTGTCTGGCAACTCCACAGCTCACTTCCTCAACAGCACCGTCAACCAGACCGGAAACTTCACGATCACCTCTGCGACCTTGACCTTCCCGGCAGGAACCGACATCACTGGCTACGGAAACTTTGTCATCAGCCACCCGCCGTGTGGAACGGTGAGAAGTACACCGACCACCACGATGGCACCGACCACCACGATGACGCCGACCACCACGATGGCACCGACCACCACGATGACGCCGACGACTTTGACTCCGACGACTTTGACTCCGACGACTTTGACTCCGACGACTGAGGTCGGCTCGGGCGGGCCCACGACGACTATGACGCCGACCACGATGCTCGGGTCCGAAGGTCCGGTACCTTCGCTTGTCCAGCCGACCACCACAATCGTCTCTTCGTTCGGACCACGCCCTTCGACGGGTTCGACTGGCCAGGCTTTGCCGTCGACTGGTAGCGGCGAGCTCGCACTCCTTGGTGCAGCAGTGTTCGGCCTCGGCCTGATCGGCATGGCGCTTGCCCGCCGAGCCCGCCCAACCAACAGCTGACGGTCACCTGCCGACGCACATGACTTCCTGCATGGTTCACCGGGAACCGCGCAGGATCGGGCCACGGTCGGCCAGCCAACGCCATCGGCAGGTACGACGTTGGATCGATCGAGAACAGATCCGCCGGCAGATTCTCGCCGCGGCTCGGGCGCCGAGGTCGCGCCATGCTCAGACCTCGTCTCCGGCTGGCTGCACCCGACGCGGAATACGACGGGTCGGTGGTGCGGTGGCCGTGTCGCCCGTCGGGCTGGCGAGGGCTCGTTCGAG
>JANOYI010000149.1:0-4672 GCA_031428795.1 Ilumatobacteraceae bacterium
GCAACCGACAACACCGGCGAGACGCAAACGGAGGAAGAGACTCCCGTGGCACCCGACGGCGCCACCGGCTATCACACCATCCGGGTCACCGTCGAGTAGCCCGTCCTCGCGAGCATCGGCGCTGAGATGCGGTAGTACCGCACATGAACGCCGATGTTGCAGGCCCTCCTGAGCATCGGCGCTGAGATGCGGTAGTACCGCACATGAACGCCGATGTTGCTCAGGTGAGCGTGATGACGATTTTGCCGGCGTTGGCGTTGGCCGCCATCAGCTCGTGAGCGGCAGCGATCTCCTCGAGGGGGAACCGGCAGTCGATCACTGGACGCAGACGGCCGTCGTCGAAGAGCGGCAGCATTTCGGCCGCGAAACGGCGAGTCAGCGCCACCTTCTCCTCGATCGGCCGAGCGCGCAACGTGGTCCCTACCCAGTGCGCCCGCTTGCCCATCAGCAACCCGACATTGACCGGCACGCTGCCACCCCCCATCAGCCCCACTTGCACGATCGTGCCCCGCTGGGCGACCGCCTGCAGGTTGCGATCAATCTCCTCACCGCCGACGACGTCGAGGATGGTGTCGAAGCCGCCCGGCACTGCCGTACTCACCTGCGACGACCAGTCATTGGGCGAACGGTCGATGACCAGATCGGCACCGAGTGAGCGGCACAGTTCGGCTTTACCTGCAGAACAGGTCACCGCAATTCGAGCGCCGATTGCTTTCGCAATTTGGATCGATGCGGTGCCCACACCTGACGCCCCTGCGTGCACCAATGCCCAGCGACCGCTGGTCAGCCCGCCCTGCACCACGAGCGCGTCCCACGCAGTCAGGAACACCTCCGGGATTGCGGCCGCCTCCTCCAGTGAGAGCCCCGCGGGCACAGCCATCAACTGTCGTTCATGAGTGCAGATCTTCTCGGCGTACGCACCGCCGGCCTCGATGCCCATCACACGGTCGCCCACCTGCCATATCGTCGCCCGCGCCCCCCGGGCCACCACCGTGCCGGCGAACTCCAGTCCAGGTATCTCAGGCTGCACCCGGCGCGGGTCGGGGTAGAGCCCCATGCGCTGGAGTAAGTCGGCGCGGTTCAGCGCCGTCGCAGCGACCTGCACGAGCACCTCGTCCGGCCCGGGAATCGGGTCGGCGATCTCCTCGATTGTCAGGACTTCCGGGCCACCGTAGGAGTGAAGGACGACTGCGCGCATGGCTGCAGTCTCACACGCTGCGCTGCGCTAACAGTCATAGAGGAATGCCAAGCCCTTGATCCCATCCCACTCTTCGTCGTTGTCCGGGTCTCGGACGAAGCCCATCCGTAGGTAGAGCCGTTGGGCGCCGGGCATCGACTCCAGCGTGTGAATGCGGATTCGTTGGCGACCGTCGGCGCGTGCCGTGTCGATGCACCATTGCACCATCGACTCGCCGATGCCACTGCCCTGTGCCGACGGGTGAACCCCGAAGTAACGGAAGCTTGCTGCGTCGCCGTCCTCGAACTCCGCGTGCGGACTGTGCATGTCGGCCACATAGGTGAGGCAACCCGCTAAATGGCCGCCGACGAACGCGACCACGACGTCACTGGCACGACCGTCCACGTCGGCCAGCAGCAGGTCGTACTCGTCGTCGCGGGGGTAGCCGGGCAGGCGAAAGTATGCGTCTTGGACGATGGCGCCCGCGGCAGCTGCGTCGTCGCCAAGCGCCAGGCGGCGAACTTCCAACCTCATGAGGGCCACGCCGCACGCAGCTTGCTGGCGGATAACGAGAGCGGCTCGGGCAACGTGCGCGCCTCGGCGATGGCTGTCATGAAGTTGCCGTCGCCGCTCCAACGGGGGACGACGTGCACGTGCAGGTGCTCGCTGATGCTGCCACCGGCGGCTCGGCCCATATTGATGCCGACGTTGACGCCGCCCGGCGTGTAGGCGGCCTTCACCGCACGCACAGCGTCGGTGACGGCTGGCCATAGTTCGGCAACCTCGTCCGCAGTCAACTCTTCGAGCGCACTGACCTCGCGATAGGGCAAGACCATCAAGTGACCCGACGTATACGGAAAGGCGTTGAGGATGGCGAACGTATGCGTACCGCGGTAGACGACATGGGTTGCCTCATCGTCAAGGCCGGACGCAAGAATCTGAGTGAAGACGCTCCCCTGGGCACCGGCCGCCCGGGCGCCGGTCTCATTGACGTACTGCGAACGCCAGCCATTCCAAATGCGATCGAGTTGAGTCACACATAGAAAATAGCTGGCACCCTTCGAATGCGCACGATAAGTTGCCGGTGTTCGGTCGGAAACACCGCCGGCGTGAGATGAAAGGGAGGTAGCGACATGAACTCTGTCCCCTCCCAGTTCCGCGCCCCCGTTCTCCACTAGGCACCAGCTTCACCCGGCCCTCCCGGCTGGCTCGGTGCCTCACTATCCGCACCGAACTGCACTCAATACCGAAAAGGGAGGCCACAAGTGGCCACGCGTTCCCGTCGTCGATTCGATGACGACGACTTCACAGAAACTTTGTCCATCCCCACTACCCCAATCAGGAACCTCGACGTCGACCAGGACGTCGAGGAGCCGAACTGGAGCACCTACACCGACTCCGCCCACGGCCCCTCGCCCGTGCCGGCTTGGGTGATCACATCACCCAGCGCCATTGACACCGATCTCGGCGTGATGAAGACAGGCAAAGAGGCCGACGTCTCACTACTACGCAGAGAGCACGAAGGCGAGGTCTCGCTGATGGCGCTGAAGCAGTACCGCAGTGCACAGCATCGAATGTTCCACCGAGATGCCGGCTACCTCGAGGGTCGTCGAGTACGACGTAGCCGAGAGGGCCGGGCGATGGCCACTCGCACTGATTTCGGCCGCGACCTCATCGCGGGCCAGTGGGCGTCGGCGGAATTCGCAGTGCTCAGCAAACTGTGGAGCGTCGGCGCTGCAGTCCCCTACCCCGTGCAGCTTTCCGGCACCGAACTGATGATGGAGTTCATCGGCGATGACGACGATGACGGCAGTGTTGTCGCTGCCCCGCGTCTGGCACAGCTGCGCCCAGACTTCCGCGAGGGCACCGCGCTCTTTCGTCAGTTACGCGTGGCCCTCAGCGCTCTCGCCGACGCTGGCTATGCGCATGGAGACCTGTCGGCGTACAACATCCTCGTCCAGCACGGGCGGTTGGTGTTGATCGATCTTCCGCAGGCTGTCGACCTGGTCGGCAATCCGCAGGGCTTCGAGTTCCTGCGCCGCGACTGCGAGAACATCTGCAACTGGTTCAACGCCCACGGCGTGCCCGCAGATGCCGCCGAGCTACAGCGCGACCTCCTGCAAGGCATCGCCTAATGGTAGGCGACCGGCTGAAGTGAAAGGCTGGTTCCGAGCCGCTGGCCGGTGAGCACTGCTACCGCCTGGAACTTGATTCCTAGGGTTAGATCGTGCCCCGGCCAGTTGGTGGGAATGCCTGTAGCGCTCATGGGATGTCGTGCTGAGAGCACTGATCCATTAGGTCGCCGCCGGGGGTTCTCTTGGCTCGATGAAACCGACCGAAGGGAGCATCTTGATGACAGTGTTTGTGGGCGATGATTGGGCGGAGGACCATCACGACGTCTATCTGATGAACGATGACGGCAAGAAGCTGGCCAGCCGCCGGCTTCCCGAAGGCGTTGATGGGATCAGGGCGTTTCACGAGCTCGTTGCTGACCACGTCGTTGATCCAGCGGAGGTGATCGTCGGGATCGAGACTGATCGCGGGTTGTGGGTCACCGCGTTGGTCGCCGCCGACTATCAGGTGTACGCGATCAACCCGTTGGCGGCGTCGAGGTATCGGGACCGCCACAACGTGGGCGGCGCGAAATCGGACGCGGGCGACGCGAAAATGCTCGCCGATCTCGTGCGAACCGACCGTCACAACCATCGCCAGGTCGCGGGTGACACCGCGGAGGCGGAAGCGATCCGGATCATGGCCAGAGGGCACCAGAACCTGATCTGGACCAGGAACCGTCAGACCAACGCATTGCGCAGCGCACTTCGCGAGTACTACCCGGCAGCACTCGAAGCGTTCCCCGAGCTGGCCGATCGCGACTGTCTCGCCGTGCTCGCGAAAGCCCCGACACCCACAATCGGGATGGGGCTGACGCTCGGCCAGATCCAGGCAGCGTTGAAACGTGGCGGCCGGCAACGAAACATCGAACGACGAGCCACCGAGATCCAAACAGCGTTACGCGCCGCCCATCTCAGCGCGCCGACAGCAGTCGCTGACGCGTTCGCCGCGACCACCCGTGCAGCGGTCGCAATCATCACCGAACTGAACCGTCAGA
This sequence comes from Ilumatobacteraceae bacterium, assembly GCA_031428795.1. Taxonomy (GTDB): domain Bacteria; phylum Actinomycetota; class Acidimicrobiia; order Acidimicrobiales; family Ilumatobacteraceae; genus UBA668. Next base: position 4,287 of record JANOYI010000149.1, read on the forward strand.
TCAGCCAGCTCGAAGCGACGCTGGCAGCAAATTTTGAGGAGCACCCGGACTCCGACATCTACCACTCCCTACCAGGATTCGGTGTCGTTCTCGGAGCCCGGGCGCTCGGCGAGTTCGGAGACGATCCAAACCGTTACGCCAACCCCAAGTCTCGCCGAAACTATGCCGGCACATCACCACTGACCGTTGCGTCCGGGAAGAAGAAAGCCGTCCTCGCCCGCCACGTCCGCAACCGACGCCTCTACGACGCACTCGACCAAGCCGCGTTCTGTTCGCTCACCCAAAGCCCCGGCTGCCGTCTGTTCTACGACCAACAGCGAGCCAACGGCGACCTCCACCATCAAGCGCTACGTGCTCTCGCCAACCGTCTCGTCGGCATCCTCCAC
>JANOYI010000150.1:0-2870 GCA_031428795.1 Ilumatobacteraceae bacterium
GTGATGCGACGTCTCGCCCTCTCTGCTGGCGCCCTTGTGGTCGCTGCCTCGTTTTCCTCATGTAGTTCGGTGGGCAAGGGCAGCACCGCTGCCGAAGTCAACGGTCACCGGCTGTCCACAGACGAGCTCGCCACGTTGTCCCAGGACAGCGCCGACGCTGCGGTTGTCCGGAAGACGCTGTCCACCTGGATCGAGGTGGTGGCGGTGACCGACGACCCCAGCGGGCTGACGTCCGCTGACGAGTTGGCGGATCGCAAGAAGACCTTGCTCACCGACTTGCTTGGACAATTCGGCGATGCCGGCCGAGCCACCTACGAACTGGGCATCGACGGCAGCCCGCTCCTGTGCCTGCGGGCAATTCCACTCGATGGCACCGTTACTGCGGCCACGGTGCTAGCGGACCTCGACGCGGGCGCAGCCTTCGCTGATGCGGCCACGGCCTACTCGGTTGACGAAACGTTGGCATCCACCGGTGGTCTGGTGAAGTCTCCCGAGGGCTTCGAATGCATTGGCAGCGACCAGTTCAACCCTGCACTCATCGCAGCCTTGAGTGAGGCGTCCGCCGCCGTCGGCCAGCCTGCTGCGGTTTTGCTCAGTGAGAATGAAGTTGTCATTCTTCTTCGCCCCTACGACGAACTCACGTTGAGCGAAGCCGAGCGGCTGCGGTTGTCGGCGAATGAACTGGGCGGCGCGCTTCGGGAAAGCTATGACGCGGCCGAGATCTCGGTGTCCTCGCGCATTGGTCAGTGGCACGCCGAGGACGGTCGCGTGGTCGCCACCGGGACCGCCGTCAACCCGTCCCCTGCGGCAACGCTGCCCGCACCGACAGGGTGACAACGCCTCGCGTCACCGTTGTGGGCCTTGGTCCCGCCGGGCCGGAGTACCTCACGGCCCACACGCAGTCCGAGATTGCAAGGGTGCCGCATCGGTATCTGCGTACCAGCCGTCACCCGTCTGCGTCGCTCGTCCCTGACGCAGTCACGTTCGATGACATCTACGAAGCGGCCGACACCTTCGCCGATGTGTACTCGGAGATCACCGACCGCCTGGTCGCGGCAGCGCATCAGCACGGCGAAGTGTTGTACGCCGTTCCCGGTTCGCCGTTGGTGCTCGAGCGAACGGTGCGGGCCCTGCGCTCGGACGAGCGAGTCGAGTGTGTGGTGCATCCGGCGATGTCGTTCCTGGATGTCATCTACGCCCGACTCGGCATCGACCCGGTCGAGGCCGGCGTCACGTTGGTCGACGGGCACGAGTTCGCCAGCGGTGCCGCTGGTCTGACAGGTCCGCTGCTGGTCGCACACACGCATGCCAACTGGGTACTCAGCGACATCAAGTTGGCCGTGGAGAACGCAACCGGCGACGAGCCGGTTGTCATCCTGCAACGGCTTGGGTCACCGGACGAGTTGATCACGCACACCACGTGGGCCGAGCTCGATCGCACAGTCGAAGCGGACCATCTCACCAGCATCTACATCCCCTTTCTCGCCGCGCCGGTTGGTGCCGAGTTGGTGCGCTTTCACCAGCTGGCGCGCACGCTGCGCGAGCAATGCCCATGGGACCAGGAGCAGACGCATCAGTCGTTGGTGCGCTACCTGTTGGAGGAAACCTACGAGGTCGTCGACGCGCTGCAGGCGCTCGATCCCGACGACCCGAGCACCGACGACGACCTGATCGAGGAGCTCGGCGATCTGCTCTACCAGATCGAGTTTCACGCGACCATCGCCGAGCAAGCGGGCCGCTTCACGATGGCCGATGTTGCCCAGGGTGTGCACGACAAGCTGGTTCGCCGCCACCCGCACGTGTTCGGTGATGTGGTGGCCAACGACACGACGACCGTGCTCTCCAACTGGGATGCCATCAAGCAAGAGGAGAAGCAACGCACGTCGATCTTCGAGGGCGTTCCTCACTCATTGCCGTCGCTCAGTTACGCCGACGCCGTGCAGCGCAAAGCCGCGAAGGTCGGCTTCGACTGGCCCGACGTGGGTGGCGCGTGGCCGAAGATCGCGGAGGAAGCGGCCGAGGTGCAGGCTGCGGTCGCAGGTGGCGACGACGCCGCAACGCACGACGAGTTGGGTGATCTGCTGTTCGCGGTTGTCAATGTCGCTCGCCATCTGGGTGTAGAGCCCGAATCGGCGCTGCGTGCGGCAACCCTGAAGTTCCGCAAGCGCTTTGAGCGCGTCGAGACGCTCGCTCGCGACCGCGAGATCACGCTGAAGACGGCTGGCTTACCGGCGCTCGACGCGTTGTGGGACGAAGTAAAGGCTGCTGAGTAGACGAACTCGAGTGAACGACCGTCAGTGGCCGCGCAGGAATTCGGGGAGCTCGCCGCGATCGTCGTGGGCCATTTGACGGCCCGAGCAGGCCCGGTCGAACGACGACATCGCCTGGTACAGCGCCAGCACTTGTAGACCACAGACGAACATATTGCCCATCGCGATGACCTTCAAATACGAGTCGCCGACAGCCTGGGCGAAGAACTGAGCAAGGCCGTTGGCCGCAAGCGTGGCCCACGGCAGCAAGATGACCAGCAGCCATGTTCGCTGCGAGGCCCCAATCACTCCGGCCGCCCTGCGATACGCCTCGAGAATCGTGAAGTGGCACAGCACGATGACCGCGATGAGCGCAGCCACCGTCACCGCTCTGCGGGTCCGTTCGTTGTCGCCCAACGCATCGGCGTGCAGAGTGCCGCCCAGAACGAACGCACAGGCAGACATCAGCACTATCAGCAACGGCGCGAACAGCGGCGAGACGGTGTAGCGCGCCTGTTTGCGAGCGTTGAGGGCAGCAGCAGTCGTCCACCACAGCCAGCCGAGCACGGCGCATGACACGACGGCGGCCACAACTGCGGTCGCAACCGAGCGGCCGCGGTC